>NZ_JAUBTI010000043.1:0-37701 GCF_036702415.1 Microcoleus sp. D3_18a_C4
TTTTAAAGTCCCAAAAGCCTTTCGACCCCAATTATTTACTCGCTACCCCTTGACAGATCAAGACAGTATCTACAAATGTCTGTAGGGGCGGGTTCACCAATAATATTTAATCCCCGCCAACAATTTATATAAACCCGCCCCCACACAACCGATAATCTAGATTAACCTTTACTGCGATCGAAATAAGGATACAATCTGCTATAAATTAACTGATTCGGGCGATAATTCTGATTCCCCAATCTCCGTTGATTTCGAGTCAGCGGGCAACTCAGTATCTGCGACAGTAATTTCTAGTTTAAATCCTAACGCTTCGAGCAATTCTACCAAACTGTAAATTTCCGAACCTCCACTTTCAGTCAGCATCTTGTCGAGTTTTTCGTGATGTTCTTTTGCTGAATCAGAAAGAGCATTCATCCTGATTCGAGCCTCAATCACCTTTCGGATGGCATTTCTCAAAAGTGCTGGTTCAGGGTCTTTTTCTTCTAAGATAGCCCCGATAAAACCAGCAGCGTGTTCGGCATCTTTGAGAGATTCAATTAGGGACTCGCGGTAGCTATCGCTGGTAGGCATTTTCATTGAATTTCGCGGGTTGTACTTCTATAATTTTATCGCAGTCGATCGGCAATTTCTCTCGTAAGTGCGATCGACAGCCCATTCAACAAGCAAATCATACTTAAGACAGAGGTATTCGCTCGACAAAATAGTAAACCTTGTTTGAGGAAACAAAAGTTTAAATCACACAGGGCATTGTGAATGAATTTTAAATCGATCGCAAAAACCAATCTACTATTCGGCAGCCTGATAATTAGCCTCGGATTGCAAGCACTTCCAGCAGCAGCGCAATCAGTCACCGACGCGCAAGTTTCCGCCCTTGTAGAAGCGCTGCGACAAGCCGCCCCCCCACAAGCCGCAAATGACGGAATGTACAGTCAGTGGCAAGTTTTACCGAACAATATTTCCCGCTGGGCCAAATTCTGTACCAAACAAGATTTAACACCGCAACAATTTGAGGCTGACGCGACAAAAGCCAAATCAATTGTTACCTGTATCGTGGGCGATTTGCTGCGCGACGAATACAAAGCTAGCAGCAACAATGAAACAGCCGCTGTACGCCGCGCCGCTTGCTGGTGGATGACAGGGGACTCCGCAGCTTGTAAAAGTGGGGCAACTGCTACTTATGCCGATAAAGTTATCAGCGTTTACCAGAAGCAGCGGCCTAAAAAGTAAAGTTTGTGCTGGCGGTAACTAGATTTTTTACGTTTGTAGTGAGGACTTCAGTCCTTCCTCAGAGTCATATCGTTTCCCGTTGTATCGGAATGATTTAACCACAGAGAACGCAGAGAACACAGAGGGAGATAAGAGAGATGAATAATTCTGATGAAGAGTGGATTTGATCTCAATTAGGATTAATACCAATTTAATGTGAAGTTGCACATATCTCGATCCCCCTCGCATACCCCCTACTCCCCCTGATTGTTGGGGAGTAGGGGTTGACTTTGATCGGAATCTTGTCCCCCGCTTATTAAGGGGACTAGGGGTTGAGTAGGGGGCAAGCTAAGGGAGGATCGGATTCTACGGGGCCTCATAAAAAATTGGTATAAAGTTCTTATTACAAACAAAATTATCAGTTTGTAAGCTAACTTTACTGTTTTTCCGCCTGACTTCTAATCAACTTTTGCACGCTGGCTAAAGCTCGATTTAATTCATAACTTTTTCTTTCTGGATGCTGCAAAAAAGCCTGCTGTTCTTCTTCAATCATTAACACATCCTGCCGCACCAAACCATCTAATAACTTTTGAGCCGCACCGAAACAACTATCTTTGATAAACTTGCGAAACCAAACAGGCAATTTGTGCAGCCGCCAAAACGCATTTAATGAGGTAAAATGAATTAAATAAGCGCGAGTTGCTGTCTCGCTAACCGGACAAACCAAGCAGTAAATCTTAAAGTCACTCCCCAAAGTTGAAACCCAGTGCGGGTAAACATAGCTCACCTCCAGCGGTTCCGGGTGCAGTCGGCGCAAAGATTTAAAAAACAACTGAGAAATTGACCAAATTTTATCTATTTTGTAATAACTTTGTGCCTGATAGCGAGCAGTTACTTGATGCTCGTTTTCTTCTAAAGTATCTAACACCGGATTTGCCCAAGCTTGCCAATCATCGTGCAAGTGTCCGTGGTACATATCCATCAAGTTTTCAATTAAAAATGAATAGTGTGCCTGACAGTCGATGACTGAAACAGTGGCAATATAATTGAGATGTTCCCACTCTGGCACATCCAGTAAATTAGTTTTTTCGGCTTGGGTTTCGTCGCCGGGAAACAGCCAGATAAAACCGTTTTTTTCCTGGACTGGATAGGAGCGAATTTTGCAGTTAGGTAGCTTTTGATTTTCTGCTAAATAATCGACTTCGGCGCATTCTCCCCTTGCATTTAACCGCCATCCGTGGTAAGCACATTCGATTAAATTGCCTTTGACTTTGCCGTGGCTGAGTTTAACTTGCCGGTGGGGACATCTATCTTCTAAAGCGTTGATTTTGCCTGCACTGTCGCGGAAAAGTACGATCGCCCGATTCCAGATTTTCGCAGCTAGCGGCCCAGTTTCCACCTCGCTGCTGCGGGCGATCGCATACCAGCGATCGAGATTAATACCCAACTGGCGGATGTGAGTTTTTTCTCCCCTTGCAGCTACCGATTTTATCGCGTTGTTTTGCATTACAAATCTTCCCAAATTACGCCCATAAAACAACCCAATTTTACAAAATAACAGCCCGGAAAGCAACGACCGTAAATTTTTCTAAATCTCCGTTCTGACAAATACCTATCGCTAGCTAAATGCTTCAACCACCCAGGCGACAATCGAAATTTTAATAATCTTAAAGCATTGCGAAATCCGTAGGTGGAACAGTCGATCCTCAAATCTTTCGCAGCACCTAATATGTAGCCTATTGTAGCAGGGGTCTCGACTTCTGATATATTATCTAAAAAGACGATTTTTCCGCGCGGATTTAACAATTTTTTAATTGCATCGAGGGCCGCGGGGAGGTTGGGCAGGTGGTGAAAAGTAGCAGCACTAACTATTAAATCAAATTGGCGATCGATCGCTAATTGACTGGCATCCATTTGGATGTATTCGATATTGGGGGCTGAGCGTTTTTGACGGGCTATATCTAGCATTTTTGCTGACAAATCGACGGCGACAACATTATCGTAATACTGGGCTAATTCAAAAGCCAGAATTCCCGAACCGCAGCCAATATCTAATACTGCACCTTTGCTGGTCGATAGATTTTTAGTAAAGAAATCGTTCTGGTTTTGCAAGGTGGCGGCGAAATCGTATTCTGTTGCAAAAGCATCAAAGGTTACAGATTTATTGCGAATTTTGCAGTTACTATTTAGCATCTATTATTGCTTTATACTCATTCAATAATATTTTAACCGCATATCCACCCCCCTCAACGCAGATATTTTTTTTGTTGGCAAGCTCTGCCTTTTCTAGTCAAGGAAACCACCCCCACAAACCGTAACTCATCTTAAAAAAAGAATGCAAGTGTAGGAAACCTCTAAACCCCTATTGAATCAGTGATATCCATTTCTTCAAATCTAAAATCTAAAATCTAAAATCTAAAATGGTATGACAGGGGGCGGGTTTCACCGAGGATACCAGCCGATAATTGACGATTTATAAAGCCCGCCCCGCTGGAAACCTTAGATTTTTAACACGCCTTCGGGATTCACCGTCAAGAGCGATCGCCTCTGCAAACCCTCCTGATATAAAATAGCATTAGCTGCCAACAAACCGCTGCTCACTGCCCTTTCCATTAAACCGCACGGAAACGGCATTTTCACCCAATCTCCCGCAAACAACAGATTCGGAACAGCGCAGCAAGTCTCCGGTCTTTCCGCATAGCTACCGGGCGGATATCCAGAGAAATTCTTTTGATTTACCAATTCCCGGTGCAGCATATTTGCCTCTTTTAATTCCGGTACAATTTCGTACAATTCTTGCTCAAAAGTCGCCAGCAAAACTTCCTGGTTCGGAAATTCCTTCTCCTTGTAACAATAAGCGTGCAGTTCCACTACACTACCGCCAGTTTTCTGATTCCACTCGATGAACTGATCCTGAATTTTGTGGTAAAGCGTAATGCTGTCAGTCAGTTTGTAGCCGGAAAGCGAACTGAAATTGCTGTGTTCCCAGGGAAATTCGCGATCGAACCAAAAACGGCCCACCGCAAACGGATCGGCTATTTTCAAACTCTCTATCCGACTCTGCACCTGCGGATTTACCTCACCGCTAGCCAAACTAAACAAATGCTGCATCCCCGGAACATCTGCCGCCAAAACATAATAATCAGCCTTCAATGTTTCTCCCAAATTTTGCGGATGCGATTGGTTAACCGCTGCTGCTAACTGTATTTCATCTGCTTTTTCATCGACAACCTTAAATCGAGGCAAATCCCGCTGAGCCGGCCCGCTCACAACCCGCCCTTCGGCATCAAAAACTGCCCCGTGACAAGGACAGTGAAATTGACCGTCATTCTGTTTCTGAACTGTGCAGCCTTGGTGAGTACAGCTCAGAGAAATTGCCTCTTTTCCCGACGGTGCGGCGGCAAATACGCTGTCTCCAGCGCCGAAATATTCGGTAGAGTTGCTGTCAGTTAACAGCGCGTTTCGCTTCACCCAAAAAGGTATTTTACTTTGCACATCTCCAGACTGGTAACTCAGAGAATCAATCTTGCCGTTTTCCCAGCGAATCTCACTGACTGCGACATCTGTCAATACTTTGCCGCCTTTGCTTTCAATGGCTTTGGCAATAGGCTGCACCAAACTCGTGCCCATATCTTGCCGCGTACCGTTGAAGGCCAAACCCTCTGGATTTCCAAAAAAGTAAAAGTGGAAAAATTGCATTAATTCTCCCGCGCTCAATTCGTCGGGAGCGTTGAGGCTGGACTTGGCAAAAGGCAGAAAATACAAGTCATAAAGTCCGCGCGGAAATTCACCTTTTACCCAGTCGGCCACTGATATATTGTCGAGACGATCGAAACTTTTTTGAGTTTGAAAACCGCCGATTTCTCGAAATACTTGCCAGTGAGCGGGTTTTGTAAGATTGATTCCCCACTTGAGCCGATTTGGAGAAGATATCCCCAAGTCAACTATATTCCAGGGAAAAGCTGAATGGTTGGGACGGAAAACTTCGGGTTTGTATTTGCCGTCTCGAAACACAACGGCGTAGGATTCTAAAGATACAAAATTATCGGTAATTTCTAGTTCTTCAACCACACTTTTGAGGTTGTAGTATTGCGGGAAAAAACCGTGGAAACCGTGTTCCATCATAAAAGTTTCGTTCCCGACTTGTATCGGCCAACTAGCAATTTTGCCGCCGAGTTGGGGCGATTTGTCCAGCAGCGTCACGGCGAAACCTCGCTGACTGAGTTCGTAAGCACAGGCGAGCCCGGCCAAGCCTGCCCCTACAACTGCAACGGTTTTGCGCTGATTCAGCATTCGGGGCAAGTCAAGAGAATCTTGCACAAAAACGGCGGGCTCTGGCTTGGAAAATCGAGAGTAGCCCAGCAGCCCGCCTGCGGCACCGACTCCGAGGAATTTGAGGGCGGTTCTTCGAGAAACTGGTTGGGATAGCGGTGGATTGGTTGATTGACTCATCAGCGGTACGCGGTAACGGGCTTTAAACACAAATACGCCATAAGGCATATATCATAGACCGAAATCAGGATATGTGAAGAAATACTAAGACACATCCCCCAATCGGATCGCGATCCTCTTCGAGGGCTTCGCTAACGCACCGTGCCAAGTTCGATCGCACACAATGTATAGCAGAAGGAAGAAGGCTTTACTTATTTAGGAGAAAAGAAGAAAAAAGCGATCGACCGCATAGCGTAAAATTTTCTAAATAATTAAGTGTTTTTATTTATGTTGCTCAACTATTAGCAACCGCCGCCAATGATGTTAAAAAACTAGGAGGTTTTCAGGCAAAATTTTAGGCGAAAAGCAGTCTTGGCGAATTGTACGAAATAACCTGGCAGATATCCGAGGCAAAACAATTAACAAGTCGAGCTTTAAGTAAGTTGGGGCGAAAAAGATAACTATTTTAAAATAAGTAAATACAGAGAATATATCTACTGAGGGAACTCAATATATCGGTGCTCGATGCAGGGTATTCCTCACTTAATACCAAGACAAAACTCGATTCAACCTGAGAAGTGCGGATGTGCCGCAAAAATTCAAAGACGCCCGTATAGCTAATGCAGGTTAAACTCACATCTTGCACCATTCTTAAGAACGGGCTCTCCGGCCCGTTCCACAAAAGATGAATTTTTTGTGGAACAGGCCGAAAAGCCTGTTCATAAAAGGATTATTGAAAATGGTGCAACATCTCAGTTTTTTTGCGTAAGTCCTGTTTATGCAAAACCCCTGCATAATTTACAAACTTTTACATAAATCGCGAATTTCTTGGCGTGGGGCCTCTGTTGCTGCTAATATCCACACCCTACGGTAGATATTTGGGGTTGGTCTTGAATGCTATAGTCGTGCGGCGATCGCCAGCACAGTAAAAATTTCCAGCCACATCCAAACTTTTGCCAACTGCTGCCGCCAACGGCGCCCTTAACCGCCCCAAAATCATGCACGACAAATCTCAGCAGCAACGCCAAAAACACACGACTCAGAAAAAAATTAAAAAAGCTATTTTTTACTGTTTGATAGCAATATTTTTCTGCTGGAGCACCGCGAACCTGGCTACAATTGCCCAAAACACAGGCCAGGGCGGGCCGGGCGGGCAAGAAATGAGAAATTTGCTCGATCGGGGAAACCTCACCGAAGCCGTAACCAGAATCGAACAAAACTGGGAAGAAGACTATCAAAAATACTTTGAACAAGACTTTGCAGCCCGTGCGAAAACTGCCGCAGCAATATCAAAAACTCTATCGCGCCTAGCAATTCAAACCAAGAAAAAACCAGCTTTAATTTACGCCATCCCGCGCACCGACCAACTAGAATTAATCTTAATATTGCCAGATCGCCCGCCCATTCTCCGCAGCGTCCCCGAAGCCAAACAAGAGAAACTGCTCTCAGTAGTCAAAGAATTCGGCAGCGAAATCACCAACCCCGTAAAAATCAACACCACCAGCTATCTAGCACCAGCCCAACAACTCTACAAATGGATAATTGCACCCCTAGAAACAGATTTGCAAACAGCAAAAATTGAAACCTTGCTGTTCTGCGTCGGCGCAGGTTTGCGAACCGTACCCCTAGCAGCAATGCACGACGGAAAGCAATTTCTGATCCAAAAATACAGCCTCTCCCGCATCCCCGCCTTCAAACTCACAGACAGCAATTACACCGACCTCAGAAACGTGCAAGTTCTAGCAATGGGAGCATCTGATTTCGCAGAAACGGCGAACAAAGAACCTCTGCCAGCAGTTCCGTTAGAACTAGGTGCGATCGCCCGACAGTGGCCCGGTCAATCCTTTCTCAACCAAGAATTCACCATAGTAAACTTGCAATCCCAGCGACTGCAACAAAAATACGGAATCATCCACCTTGCCACCCACGCCGAATTCCGCCCAGGAACTCCAAATAACTCCTACATTCAATTTTGGGACACCCAACTCGGCCTCGATCAAATGAGAGATTTAAAATGGAACAATCCGCCCCTCGAACTATTAGTATTAAGCGCCTGTAGAACCGCCTTGGGAGACAAAGAAGCAGAACTCGGATTTGCAGGTTTAGCGCTGCAATCGGGAGCAAAATCAGCCCTCGCCAGCCTGTGGTACGTCAGCGATGCGGGGACTCTCGCCTTGATGACAGAGTTTTACCAGCAGTTAAAAATCCGCAGGCCAAACGACCCTCCAATCATTAAAGCTGAAGCAATGCGGCAAGCACAAATTGCCGCGATCGAAGGCAAAGTGACGATCGAAGGCGGTCAACTGCGAAGTGCGCGAGGCGACACTCCCTTGCCCCCGTCCATCCCCAAACTCGACAGCAAAGATTTATCCCATCCGTATTATTGGGCAGCTTTCAGCATTATCGGCAGTCCTTGGTAAGTGAGCCTCTTGACCGACACAGGTGATAGGCTATAAAACATAAGTAATTTAATATCTGTAGCTGTCGCTCAACAAACCACCACCAACCTGTGACGAATCAAGCGGGAGCCTTCAAGGGGAAAGAAAGATGAAAAAATTAGAATTTTTGCTACAGAAAGAAGGCGATCGCGCCTGGTTGCCCCTAGAAACCTCCGACGTGGAAATTCTAGAAGGTAAATACCGCGTGGTTGCTCGCATTCAGCACCCCAACACCGACATCGAAATTCGCGTTACCCATACCTCCTTCGACCAAGGGGCGCAGCGGAAAGTCCAAAGCCGATCGGCCCGCACCAACCCCGAAGGATTAGTCGTGATCATTCCCTACACCAGGCTCAAACCCGGACTGTGGGAACTCTCCTGCTTGCCAGATCCCAAATCAACACCACTAAAACCTTGGCAGTACGGCGTTCAGTTGGAAGTATTGCCCGCAGAATCGGAAACCTCCGAACCCCTACCGCCGATCGACCTCGAACCTGCTGCTTCCACCGCAGCCCCACAAATTGCTTCCCCGGTCGATCGCGCAGCCCCACAAATCGCTTCCCCGGTCGATCGCCCCGCACCAACCCAAATCCCAGCAGCCGATTCAGCACCGCAGCAGACCAAAATCTACCAATTCCCAATTCCCCAAACCCCCGCACCCAAACCGGGCGTCAAACTCGAACTCCTCCTCGATCGAGAAACCTTCGTCACCCAACTCGGTCGCCCCTTAATCATTTCCGGCAAAATCGACATTCCCCAACACCCCCAACAAAGCAGAAAAACAGCAACTCTCATCCCCGAATCCGAAGCGATAGAACTCAAACAACTCATCGGTTCAGCACAACTGCAAATTTACCTGCGCGACCCCCAAACCTCAAAAATTCTCGCAGAAATCCAGCAGCCGATGCCAGAACAAGTTCCCCCCTGCATCTTTGCCTGCGTCACCTACATCCCAACCGAGTGCAAAAGCCGCCTAATTTTAGGAGAAGCAATTCTCAGCAGCGGCGGCGTCACCCTAGCTACCAAACTATTCACAATTACAGCTCGTTTAGAGCACCTTCTACAGGAAATTAAAGACAATTTCATCGAAGAAAAGCATCAAGCGGAACCCTCCCCAACAGCCTCAAAACAGCCTGGAAGCGCCAAAAATATATCCTTCCTCAAGCTAGTAGAAAAATCCTTAGAGCCTCCCTCCCCCGCCGAAGCCCCAAGCAAGGAAGCCCTACCCCCTCTACTGGCTTCGCGTCACAGCCCAAGTGCAGGCGGTCTAGAATTGCCCGAATTCGGTAACAAACTGCCCGACAGCAGCCGATCGCAATTGCTCTCGGAAATCTCCAATTCGCCTCAAACTGCCGCAGAGTCGATCGACCCGCAAACCAAACCTTTAGACCTCCCAAATCCCACTCAAACAGCCGAAATCGGAGCGATCGACCAAAAACACGAAAACAGCCCCCAACCAGAAACAACAGCCCCAGAAACCCCGCCAGCACCCACAAAACAGGCATTTCAGACCTTAAACGTCGAAAGTCGATTTTGGTCGCGACTGAGCTCCCTAGCCAGCAACGGCGAATCCCCCGACTGGCTGAAAGCAACCACCCTGTCACCAAATCCAACAGCCGCCGCCAATAGCAGCGACGAAATTGCCGTTGTGGAAGAAAGCAGCCCAACCCAGCAGCAACCCGAAACCAGCGAAACAATTTCCGATCCCAAATCTACTAGCCCGGAAGCCAGAGAATTTGTGGTTTTTGACGAACCCCCGCAGCCGAAACAAGTTGCTCAAAAAACCGCAACTGTCGCAGCCGAAGTAACTCCCCCAACTCCCTACGTTTTGCCAGAAGACGAATTAGTACCGATGCCCATTTTGGAATTGCCGCGTGCCGAAATCATCGCGGGCCAGGCTGTAAAAGTGCAAGTGCAACTCCCGGAATTAATGCCCCGGATTTATGTAAAAGTTTGGGTGTACGATCGGCAAACCTACCTGATTCTCGACGGCCCGCGCTGGATTACCGAATTTAAAGCTAACGGGTTTGGAAATGTTCGAGCAAGTGTCGAGTTAGAGATTCCCTACGGCTGCATGGAAGTCGAATTTGAGGCGATCGCCGTCGAAATGCAAACTCAGCGGGAAAGCCACAAAATAAGCGTTCACCGCCAAGTTTTACCGCCAGCCGGACCAACTTTACCCCTCGAAGGGTAAGCCCAAATCCCCGTGCATCCCCGTTCATCCGCTGACATCTGCGGTTAAAAAATCCTACTTACTTCCCGCCAACTGCCGAAACTTCTTCTTAAACTTATTCTTATACACGTAGATCGATCGCTGTAAATCCTCAACTTGCAGCGACATCTCGGCAGCCAAACCCGTGCGGTTCCAAACATCTTCCTGACACTTGCGACGACAAAAATTCATCGGTTCCGAGTAAACTTTCCCAGTAGATAAAGTCGGCTTCGGCCCGCACCAGTGAATCACAGTCGCCTGAGTACGATCGCCTGCAGGCCCGCTTGATTCAACCGGAAACCGCTTTCTCAACAAATCCTGGTCAAAATCCGGCACCAACAACTGCATATCCACATTCTGCACCCGCAGTTTGCCCTCTTGAGCGGCGCGGAAGACCATCAGGTTAAAAAAGCCCATGTCTCCATACTTAAATATCTCTGGATGTTCATCATTAAAATCCAGAATCTTTCTATACTCCTCTAAGCTGAAAACACCTCGCTTCCCAAAAAATGTGCCTGGACAGACATAGCGAGAGCGATAGTCTTGCCAACGAAAATCGGGAAAATACTTTTCGACTCCCGGAATGTCAAAGAAAAATTCCGTGATATCCGCATCGGAGTAATCGTTACAAGGCTGGTCAATAATAAAGTCAAAGTCTTGAAAATTAGCCAATTTGAGGACATCTCCCCAAACAATTGTATCTGCATCCATCACGAGAAAATTTTGCCAAGGACTTTCCCAAAAGGGAATCATGTGACTTTTTCCCCAACCAAAACTTCTTTGTCTCAGAAGTGGCTCCGAGACGCTATCGTGATTAATGACGCGCACTCCGTAAGCTTTTTCTAGGGGAGTCACGGAAAACGTACCGTCAATCAACAGGCAGATGGGAACATCTCCCAGGAAATATCGGATGCTAGCACAGCAACCCTTTGCAAACAAATAATCTTGGTCGCAGCAAGCAATAATAACACCAAAATCTTCCATAAAACCTCACTTTTTTACTAATACCAGTTACCCCAAATAATCCAAGTGTAGGCAAGCTCCCAACCTTTATGTCATCAGTTACTCCCAATTCTTTAAGCGAAAATGGTATAACTTGCTTACCCCCAGCGTTGGGGTTTTTTGTTCTGACAGCAGCTCTATTTTCGACTTCTGCATTTTAGCCAGCTTAACACTAAACTCCTGCGATCGCCCTCCGTCAAAAACATCGTTAAAACCGCTAGGAATCTTGGGGATAGTTGGTCTGTCAAGCAAGTGAGCTTTCCCTGCGCCAACAGCGGGTCAAGCACCACCAGTTGCAGTCGCACTCAAACAACAAAAAAGTTGTGTTAAAATAGCCGGAAATTAAACCCGCCGACGGGCGGAATCAAAAATGGCGATCGCCCTGGCAAGTCTCGACTGCTGGGGGCATCAGAAAAGCAAAATTGGTCAAGCCTGAACTTTGGTTTGGAGCGGGTAAATCTACCAGCCTTTAGGTCTGAGTTCCCCACTCATGGCGTGAAAATAGCCCCTGCCGGGTCGCGAGGTTTAAACTTAGGTTAAAAACCTTGACATAAGAGGAGATAAAGCTGTATAAGGGATGCGACAAGCAGCCACAATCCTACCTAGAACTGTCTGTTAAGTCTGGCGTAACCGAGGACTCTGGGCAGTTGTCAGTTAGAGGCAGATTGTGGTCGAACCCGTAGAACCAGTTGTCGATCGCCCGCAGAGCAACTCAAGCAAGTCGGGCGATCGAGAGATGAAATTAGCACGTGATGGTATAATCAACCGTAATGTAATGTGGGCTTGACCTGAATTGATGCCTGGGGGTATAAGGGCTCGGCCCATACGTTCAAGCAGAAGTAGACACGCCTACTGTGAATCAACAGTGAATCAACAGTTATGGATAGGTTCTATTTTGGCAGTTATTGTCAACAGGCAAGCAACCACAAAAATTAGCAGTTGGGAATTGCTGCTCGTCGAGTTGAATAGAGTGTGAAGGTGTGAGGAAAATGAACAGAACTTTTTGGAATTTACTGCTAGTATCCCCGGCAATTCTGGGGCTATCATCAGTCATGACTGCCACTGCGATCGCCGCAGAAGTGACCGCAACCGCTGAAGCCAACCAGCTAGCTACAGCTCAGTCATCTGAGTCAAAAATTGCAGAAATAGTTGGAGAAATAGTTGCAGAACCAGTTGCAGCAGCCCCTGCTGCCCCAGAAAAGCTGGCTTTAAACAGCAGCGTCGAAGCGGCCCAAACCCCGGTCGTTAACGAAGCAGATGCTGAAAAACTAGCCTTAATCGAACCACAAACCAGCGAAGCAGCACTGCAAACAACACTGCAAACAACAGGGAGCGACATCGAGTTAGCAGCCCCAATCGCTCCGGCCAACGCAGCAGCAGCGACTGAACCCCTAGCAGCAGCAGGCACAGCCGAACCGTCACCCCAAGCATCCGACTTGGCAGTGCAAAGCAGCCAGACAGAAGTTACTGGGAAAATTGAAGTGCCAGCAGTAGCCAGCACCCCAGCTACTACCCCAGCTACTACCCCAGCTACTAAGGTAGAAATTGCTCAGACACCAGCCGCCGGAATGGGCGGCCCCATCGTCCCTGTTGCTCCCCAAGCGCTGCCGGCCCAACCGTCGGGAACCATGTCCCAGGTGACATCAGTCTCTCAGCTCTCCGACGTGCGCCCGACAGATTGGGCATTCCAAGCCCTGCAATCCCTAGTCGAACGCTACAGTTGTATCGTAGGTTATCCCGACGGCACCTTCCGCGGCAACCGCGCCCTGACTCGCTACGAATTTGCAGCCGGCGTCAACGCTTGCTTAGACAACATAACCAAACTAATTGGGTCAACAGGTAACTTGGTTACCCGAGACGACTTAGCCATCCTGCAACGCCTGCAAGAAGAATTTGCAGCCGAACTCGCTACCCTGCGCGGACGAGTAGACGGCCTAGAAGCTCGCACCGCAGAACTCGAAGCCAACCAGTTCTCCACCACAACGAAATTGGCTGGAGAAGCCATCTTTGCCGTCAGCGACACCTTCGGAGATGGTGTCGGGCTTCACGACGACAAAACGTCTACCAACTTCGGCTACCGGGTGCGGTTGAACTTCAACACCAGCTTCACCGGTCGAGACTTACTCAGAACCCGCTTGCAAGCAGTCAACACCGCCCGCTACGATAGAGCCACGGCTACCGGTACCAACATGGCTCGCTTGGCCTTTGACGGCGATGATGGCAGCCAATTCACACTAGACGAGGTGTACTATCGGTTCCCGATGGGTGCCGCTACAGTCTTTGTCGGTCCTAAAGGACTTGACCTAGATGAAATTGCAGACCAGGCTTCTACCTTTGGTAACTCTACGAGTTCGGGTTCACTTTCGAGATTTGGAGTTCGCAACCCGGCAGTATTCCGCGGCCCGCAGGGAGCAGGCGCAAGTGTGACTTTCAACTTGGGCAGCCTCCGAGCTACCGCAGGCTATCTGGCCTCCGACGGCGACGCTCCCAACCCTGCAAACGGCCAGGGCGTTTTCAACGGTTCTTTCAGCGCTCTGGGTCAGATAGGCTTTTTTAGCAGACCGTTTGACTTGGGCTTGACTTACACCCGGAAATACAATCGGGCAGGCGATGTTGGCATCATGGGCGGCACCGGCAGTGCCTTGGCTAACCGGCCCTTCGGTCAATCAGCCACTGGCTCTGATAACTTTGGCGTGCAAGTTAACTTCAAACCCAGCAGTCGCTTTCAGATTGGCGGTTGGTACGGTTATACGAAGGCTGAACAACTGCGGGGCGGCAACAATGACGCTACCATCCAGAATGGTGCTATCACTGTGGCCCTGGGAGATTTTGCCCGACAAGGCAACGTCCTCGGCTTCGTCTTCGGTGTACCGCCAAAAGTTACCGAGAGTGATGTCGCCAGAAACCGCAACACCTCTTATCACTTAGAGGGTTTCTATCGCTTCCAAGTCAATGACTTTATTTCGGTGACACCGGGCGTTTACGTGATTCTAAACCCCGAACACAACAACAGAAACGAGGATATCTGGGTCGGACTCCTCCGTACTACCTTTAGTTTCTAAGGTTTCCAGACATCTAGTTACAGCTAAAAGCGGCAGGCGACTGCCGCTTTTATTTATTGGTCATCCGTCGATCGATTTTAGATTTTAGATTTTAGATTTTAGATTTTCAACAGTCAACAGTCAACAGTTAACAGTCAACAGTTAACAGTCAACAGTCAACAGTCAACAGTCAACAGTCAACAGTCAACAGTCAACCGTTCACAAATTATGAATTTTGGCGACAAATCCCGAATACGGAGGTGTAGCCGTGCAGAAATGTGCTGCCGCCGACGGGGCCGATTTCGCCGTTGCAGAAAAAGCCGCTCAGCGGGATGTTTTTGAGGTATCGGCCAAACAGTCGGGAGTCAAAGTTCGACTGGCCGTAAAGCCCTTCACCGCGCCCCAGACAAGAGAACATCAAGGCGCCGGCGCTGGATGTACCGCTGTACTCGGCGGCCCGCTGATAGCGATCGAGCAGCATTTCTAGGTCTTCTGCGGAGGTGCGCGCGTCCCGCAGGTGAAATTGGATGCGCTGTCCGGGACGGACTCGATCGCCGATCGCAATCGCCCCCACTTTCGGATCTACTCCCAACAGATTGCGGATTAAAAAATCTCCCGGCTCTAATGTCAGCTTGAATTCATCGCTGACTAAGCCTACAAATAACGAGTGCTGAGCTAATTCTCGGTCTTCTTCGCTCAAAGTTTGAACTAACTCTCGCAACGCCTCTAAGGGCGATCGCTCGATGCCCGCGCTGCCCGTATCGTCGGTTTGTTCTTCGAGTTTCAGCAAAATATTGCGTTCTCCTTCCGTCACCCGATAAGGATGCCCGATCGGTCTGCAGCCTTGAGCGACGATCGTTTCCAAAACTATATTGCCGCTCAAAGCTACCCCAACCGTCCCTTCTCGGTAAAGGTGATAGTCGCAAAACAGCGCCGCGCCCCTGCCCGCACCGTCCCCCCCAGCGAGTCCCCCTACCTTCGCCGCGCCCGGATAGGCATAATCTAGCCCTTGCAGCAAATCGTTAATTTTTGCGGAAAAGGGGTCGGCCAAGATGATGAACTGCGGTTCTTCCTGGGCCGGCACGCCCAAGAGATCCACCCAAGTATCCGGGGGACTATCTAAGTCCGGCAGTTCTTCTGCACCGACGTGAAAAGTTCTGACATTCACTCCCGGCAAACGGGCCAGACTCAGGCTGACTGCGGGAGATCCCTCGACTTCTTCGGTGAGGCCGCCCCGGTTCGTGCCGATGACTCCTCCCCCGCCACAGCCCAGGATCGCGGGCACTGGCAGCAGTTCTCGGAGTAAAGGCATCAGCCGAGAATACTCGCTGGCAAAGGCAGACGAGATAAATATCAGCGCTAAATCGGCCGGGCCTTCTAGGTCGCGATCGGCTTGTTCTATAACTTCTTTGAGGGCGGATTCCAAAGAGGGACGGGTTGATAAAGCGCTGACCCACTGCATTTGGTTTTGGGTGTACATAAGGCAAACTTCTCTATAAAACTATCTCTATACATTACGCTAACCGGAACTGGCCGCTGGGGGGACGCTATTCTTGGGCGATCGATTCCCCCTCGATCGCCGTTCTTGTGTTAACATAAGTTAACATGAGTGTCCCATTAATCTGTTAACTGTTAAATCCCATGTTCAGCTAAATCTTAAAAGATAAAGCTCAATACAGTTTGACACACCAACCTCGTGTAATGTTTTCATCAAAAGTAAGGTTGGCTCGACCTACATTGATGCCTGTGGACTAGAATCCGCCTACGGGCTAGTAAAGCAGGAAGTAGAGACGGCTAATGCGCTCATACTTATGGATGGTTTCTCTCTGGGCTGCTGCAACAGTCGCGCCTCTCAAGCTATTATTAGCTGGGGTCGCCAGACCGAAACAGCAAATCCAACCCAAACTAACATCCAAAAAGAAAACCTTTCTTACTTAATAAGGTCAGTAACGAGCGGGCTAAAGCCACGCTCGCTTGTAAGAGAAATCTCTCGCAAGCTGTACTGACCAGCTATCGCCTTAACTGGCTAAGTTTTTTGAGTCACGACACCGGGAGAATGCGTAGCTAGTTCCTTGCTCTGTCGCTGAAGGTTAAACAGTTCTAAAGTCACGCTTTACAGTGCTTTGGGCCTAACAAGCTCACTAAACAAAGGCGCGTGCTAACTTTACCCCAGAAATGGGAGATTGAGGCAATCATACCTCACCGGAGAGGTTGATTAAATTCCCTCTCGAACCCTCGCCGGAGGGGATTCAAGGCGATTGAAATCGCCGAGTCGTTTTCCACGAGCGGGCTAAAGCCACGCTCGTTTCCCACTTACCGAGTTTTTTTTATGACAACAACACCCTCCGTCAACATCCAAGAAAAAATTGAAGAAGAACTAGAAAGCGCTCGTACCGTCTGTGACGCCAAGGGCGCTACTTCCGGGGAATGCGCGGCGGCGTGGGACGCAGTTGAAGAACTGCAAGCAGAAGCTTCCCACCAAAAGCAAGTCAAACCTAAGAATTCTTTTGAAAAATTTTGCGACGACAATCCTGACGCTGCTGAGTGCCGCATCTACGAGGAATAAACGAGCCATTTAGCTCTATGCCTTCCCTCCCGCGCCGAAATCTAACTTTTGGCGCGGGAGAATTTTATTTTAGGGGTTGAGCCTTGAAATAATGGCGAGAGTTGCCCTCTATCCCCATACGGTTCAAATCCGCCAGCTTCCCCCGTGCCGCCCAACCAGGGCTGTTTCATTCTCTTGTAGGGGCAGCAAAGAGTGGCTGCCCCCATGTCTGAAACGCTTGTGAAATCGTCTGTGGGGGGTAGGCATTCTTGGCACTACAAGAGTCAAAACCGCGATTTTCGTGAGAATGAAACCGCCCTGCCTCTTGGGGGACAAGAATTTTTGGCTCTTGCGTCCCCCAAGCGCTGCCAGGATGGGAAGGAGATATCTGAGGAATCAACAGTTTTAACTCAAGCGTATTGCCGTCTATCGTGTCTCAAGTACCCTTCAAAGCGCGCCAAGTACCTTAGAAAAGGTAGCAGTAACTAAAACATTAAGACCGTGTTCTGGTTGCGGATTTTTTAGCATTTTTGTAGTAAAATTTGTGACTAATAAGTGAGTATATTTTCCCAAAGATGTTGAGTCTTTTATTGGCAGCCACCGGGCCTTGGTTTCAACCACTGGTGTGGATGGATTATCGGTTGTCTGTGTTATTAACAATTTCGATCCCGCTGGTAGTGCTGATTTGGGCTGTTGTGGCAAAAGCTGAGGCGATCGTCCGTTTGTCGATTATTTATTGGCGGGTGGCGAGTTTGCTGGCAATTACACTTTACCTGATGATGGCTGCGCTGCCTGTGAGCTTTGTATCGTCGGTGATTGGGAGGGCCTTAATTCCTGCTAGTCTGTGGTTTTGGGAGGATTTAAACGAAGAAATTGCCGATCGACCGCAGTCGCCCCTGAAACTGGCTTTTACAGCTTGGCGGTGGGCGATTACTGTTTACAGCGGTTTGGGCGCTCTAGCTCAACTTTTCTTCTTAAGCTGTGCCTTTAAATCTCAAATTCAGATAATTGATGAACCTTTTTGCCGCGTTTGGTTAGATCCACCTTGGCTGTACAAACAAATGTTTCACCCTACGGCAAACCCTCAATTTTTGGGATTGTTGGGTATGATAGGTTTAGCAATTTATGTACTTTACTTGTCATATTTTGTGCTAATTCGGCTAGGAAAACAGGGGAGGTCAGCAACTGGAAATTAAGTTGAGTTTAAGTAAGTATTTGCCTCCTAAATACCCGCTAAAGTCTTCAACAAAAACCTCAAATATCCCAAGTCAAAAAAGCCGGGGCGCATCTACGAAAGAATCAAACTAACACCAGGGTGGCTGACGTGACCCGCCCAAAAACGAATACAATGGCCCGACTCCTGTCGTGGAGATATAAAAATTTTAGACCAAGGTTCAAGCTTCCAGATTCATCTGTGGAGTAAATCTAAAATCTAAAATCTAAAATCTAAAATCGACTGACAGCAATGTTATTGGGAAAGACTGTGATGGATAGCAAACAAGCCTACTTACAGTGCTTAGACAGGCTGATTTGGGCGATCGATCGCCTGGAAGCAAAAGTCGAACCAAGTGAACTCGCTCGGATTGCCGAACTGATTGTTCAACCGATGATGGGGCCCTGGCGGTTTTTTCACACTCCCGAACATATTTTTGATGTGGGGGGAGATGAAGATGCGATCGAGGTTTTGGCAGCTTTATTTCACGATACCGTCTACCTGCAAGTCGATCGCAGCATTAACTTTAACGTCAGCTACTACATCACTCCTGTTGCAAAAGAGGTTAACAAACAGCTACAAATTCGGGATAAATCTGAACTGCCTGCGGATGCTACCTTCGAGATGGTAATGCTGGTATTCAATTTTGAACCGGGCGAAGTTCTCAATCCTTTGGCCGGACAAAACGAATTTCTTAGCGCTGTGGTAGCAGCAAAAGCTCTAGAACCATTTCTAAAATGCGAGCAATTGCTTCAAATTGCAGGCTGCATTGAAGCAACAATTCCTTTTCGCGTCGCCGATGCGGGAGTAACGGTAAGCCAGCGCCTTTATGAGCGCTTGCAAGCAATAAATAGCCTGTTTAACCTCAGTTTAACGGACGAGGAAATGCGGGAAACGGTCAAAAAAGCTGTGCGAATCTCTAACCGGGATGTGATGAGTTTTGCTCACCATAGTTCAGCCCATTTTTTGGCAAATACCTGGAATTTACTGCCGGAAACCAATCACAATCTCATCTGCTGGGGTTTTTACACGGTTCGCGACTACCGAGTTGCTTTGGTGAAGATGGAAGGTTTTCTGAATTATCTCAAGCCAGAAATAATTTTCCGGCAGTTTGAGGGATATCCAGACGATCGCACCTATCAGCGCTGGGAAACTACTGCTAAGTACAATCTCGAAATTGCGAAGCTTTATTTGGGGTGCAAACTGGCTGCCCTAGCCCTGCTAGAAGCTCTTTCTTCAGGTTTGGGGATAGATGTTTCTCTGGCGATGATGATGGGAGGATTTCCCGATCAAGCTGCTAACTGCGTGCGCCTAGAAAGCTTTTTTCCCGAAATAGAGAAACCTTACCAACCTAAAAGTGGTTTAGAAGCGGAAGTATTGAATTTATTAGAAAATGGGCGGGCTAAAAGCACTTCTAAAACCGATTTGGAGAACTCGCCACTGACAACGTTTGTGGTAAAAATTGTTGGGTTTGACGAAATGCGCTATCAGTGCGATCGAGCTAAGGAATTTTTTCGAGAAAATCTCAACGCCGACGACTTTATTTCCGACTTTAACCCGATAGTTACAGAAATTGTCATTGATTCAATTCTCAAGTTGTTTGACAGCCGGAAATCTACTATCTACCGATACTACGATATCACTTCTAAGTTAAAGTCGCAACCCCAGACCCATTTTCCCGATCGCCCTTTTCGCTCACATGGTTAATGAGCTTTAAATACAGAATTTTTTCCTCCTCTCTAGAAAAGACCCTTACTCAGCTTATACAACAGTGGAGCGATTACACTGTAACACGATTGATTGACTCGCTTTCCCTACGTCAATCTGCCTATTCATCCCGACACCAACAGCCCTACAGGTATGGTGTGGGGCTTCCGGCAAAGATGCTAAAAGTTGATAAAAAATGGAAATTTGCTGCTGTTTGCCTTTGACAATTACTCTGTACAAAACGGATTTGATAGCGGGCTGTCACTCATCTGAGCTACCCCAGATAAGCGTCACTATAAAAAGCGACTGTTAAAGCACTTCCACCCACAGCTACAACTGGGGAATAGCAAGTTCAAACGACTTGCCAACCACTAATCCCCAATCAAACCATGCAAACCACAAATTCAATTTACGCTCAATTGCCTCTTTGCTCTTCACTGCCCACACTGAAACGAAATAATAGCACCACTGCCAATCAAAACGTGCGCTATCTCCAACAATCCTTAGTTAAAAACGGATATCCCGTCGCAACTGATGGATTCTTCGGCCCAAAAACCGAACAAGCAGTCATCAAATTTCAAAAGGAAAATAAGATTGCTGTTGATGGCATTGTCGGCCCTCAAACTTGGAGTCTATTAGGTGCTTGTTATACAGATGAACCCGGATGTTAAATCCAAGTTAACTAATCCTAGGCGCACGGCTAGCAAGAAACTGGGTTTTTTCACAACAATACTTCGTTTCAGCCCCCAGAAACGCTAAAAAAACTGGTGGTTGAGCGAAGCCAAAACCCCGTTTCAGCCCGTCAAAAGTGCATCCAGGACTATTAACATCATTTCCGCACTTCTCTGCTTTCAAACAACTTGCAAACAACCAATGGAGACTCAAACTATGCAAACCACAAACGCAATTCACATGGAATTACCTTCCTGCCGTTATTTTCCCCTACTCAAACGCAACGATGGCGTCACCCAAAATGAGGACGTTCGCTACCTTCAGCGACTCTTGAACGCCAGCGGATTTTCCGTAACTACTGATGGAGGATTCGGCCCTAAAACCCAACAAGCAGTCATCAATTTTCAAAAGCAAGAACAACTCGTTGCTGATGGCATTGTCGGCCCTAAAACTTGGAATAAATTAGGCGTTTGTACAACTATATTTTAAAGTTTGTACAACCATATTTTAAACAGAGTAGGGCGTGCAGTTCGCGCCCTATTTCTCCGTCGAAGTTTCCACGCCCGACCACCCCTCGGGGGTTCCGTACATTCGATACTTGCGAGACCGTTTGAAATACAGCATTGCTACCCGATCGTCCGGATTGATTTGTAAAATATTCTGAAATACTTTTTGGGCGGCAACAAATTTTTGCTCGTAGTAAAAATTGAGAGCTTCTTGAAAAACCTCCGCAGTTTGCTGCTTAAGTACAATGCTCTGCTCTGTTTCTGTATCGTAAATTTCAAACACTGACACAGCATTTGCCTTTCCTTTCACCGTTACTCGATCGACAAATCTGTACTTATACTTTTCTGGATCGTCGAGGCGATCGATAATTGCACCGCTAACTAGAATTCCCGATCCGTAAACCTTAGTCAATCCTTCCAAACGAGACGCGAGATTCACCGCATCAGCAATCACGGTACTTTCCATCCGTTCTCGCTCGCCAATTGTACCCAACATCAAATTGCCCGCGTGCAAACCGACGCCGATCGCGATCGGAAAAAAGCCATTTTTTTCTCGCTGGTGGTTGTAGATATTCACTTCTTTCTGCATATCAATTGCTGCTCGCACCCCATCAGATGGAGATGTAGGAAACAGTGCCATGACTGCATCCCCAATGTATTTGTCAATAAACCCGTTATTTTTCCTGATTACAGGGCTAACCCTTCCCAAGTAAGTATTAATAAATGCAAAATTTTCATCCGGTGTCATCTTTTCCGAAAGCGCCGTAAACGAGCGAATATCAGCAAACAGCACTGTCATATCTCTTTCCTGATGTTCGCCTAATTTTACTTCAATAATACTCGGCTTTTCCAGCAAGTTTAGAAAATCGTGTGGCACAAACCTGCCGTAGGCTGCATTCAGTTTGGCTAGGCGAATTTGCGTGTTAATTCTCGCCAACAATTCCTTTTTGATAAAAGGTTTAGTTACATAATCATTTGCTTCTAAGTTAAAAGCTTCTACCAAGTCGGTAGTTAGATTTTTTGCCGTCAGCATCAGAATCGGCATTTCTAAAGGCGAGTATTTTTTGCGGACTTCTCGACATACTTCATAACCCGTCATCTGGGGCATCATTACATCGAGTAAAATTAAGTCTGGCTTAAATCCTGATTCAATCAGATTTAAAGCTTCTAAGCCGTTGCTCGCTTGAGTAATCTCGTAGTTTGCTAGAGAAAGACTGTTGATGATGACATGAATATTAATCGGCTCATCATCAACTACCAAAATTTTTAATTTCTCACTTTCTAGCGACTCGCTATTGTCTGATACAGGAGAATTTATTATAGAGGATTGGCGGGCTAATTTAGGAGTGATTAAAATGCCAGAGCCCTCGGTTAAATGCGGCGGAGTTCTGCTAAATTCCGGTTGACTCTCAGATACGGGCAAAGTAAAGGTGAATTGGGAACCGACGCCTACAGTTGAAGATACCGAAATTTTACCTCCGTGCAATTCCACTAATTGCTTGGCAACAGTTAACCCTAAACCCGTGCCGCCATATTCTCTAGCAGTGGAACCGTCAGCTTGTTCAAAGGATTCAAAAATTCGCTCTAATTTATCTTCGGGGATGCCAATACCGGTGTCAGATACACTAATAGCTAATTGGGGATTAAGGGGTGATTGTGCCTTGCCAGTTACCAATTCTGCAGAAATTTCTACTCGGCCGCTTTCGGTAAATTTAATCGCATTGCCGATTAAGTTGTAAAGTATTTGCTGCAAGCGATTCTCGTCGGCTGCTATTGGCGGCAATTCAGGAGCTACTGAGTTAATCAACTGCAAGTTTTTTTTGCCTACTAATGGCTGAGACAAAGTGAGAATTACAGAGACTATTTCTCGAATACCGACGGACTTAATTTGCAGTTCTATCGTTTTGTGTTTGAGCTGAGAAAAGTCCAGAATATCGTTAATTAAAGAAGACAATCTTTTGCCCGATGATGTAATTAAAGCTAAGTTAAAATTTGTTGAGTCTGGCAGTTGTCCGGTAGCACCGTCTATTAAAGATTCTGCAATCCCAATAATGCCGTTGAGGGGAGTGCGGAGTTCGTGGGAAGTATTGGCTAAAAATTCGTCTTTCAGTTTGTCCAGTCGCTGCAATTCGGTATTTTTAGTTTCTAAGGCAGTAAAAGATGCTTGCAGTTGTTGTGCCATGCTGTTAAAAGCAGCGGCAAGTACGCCCAACTCGTCGGAGCGATCGAGCTTTACAGTTTTGTCAAATTGTCCTTCAGACAACGCTATTGCTGCATTTTTTAATTTTATAAGAGGTTTGATAATCCAGCGAGAAGTGATAATTCCTAACACAGTTGCCATGCCCAAAGCTGCCAGACATAGCAACACTGTAGTGCGGTTGCCGGCCTGAATTTGTTCCATAAAGTCGGCTTCGGGAACGACAACGACAATCAGCAAATCTAAACCCTTGTCGTCTTGGAAGGGCAGGACTTTTAAAAATTGCTGCTTCCCATTTATTTCAAAATGGAGTTGCTGCGATTTGGTAATCTTGTTCAAGTTGTGAAAGTGAGTTTCTAAATATTTAGCTGTAGTTTGCGTTACTGCATCGCTGCTTTCTGTAACTTTAAACAGTTCTTTTTGACCGTTTTGGGTGCGGAAAGGTTTTTCGGGTGTGGAAGTTGCCAGCAGCGTGCCGTTTCTTTCGATAATAAAAGTTTGACCGGATTTGCCTATTTTGAGGCTGTTTAAAAATTGACCGATACTGTCGAGACGCAAAGCAGCAATTAATACTCCTTCTAGCTGTCTCTGGCTGTTGTAAACTGGTTGCAGCGCGCTGAGGAGCAAGGTGGGTTCTAGGAAGGATACATAAACTGAACTCCAAGTTGGTTTGGCTTCTAGAGCCGCATAGGTGTAGGAAGGGTGCTGCCGGATGTCGAAGTTTTTAACGGAGGCGGCTACTGTAGTGCGATCGCCCGTATCATTAGTATTGTAAGAATAAAAATCAAAATTTGTAGACGGGCCCGATGCGTTAATCAATAAAGTGCCGTTAGACATCTTTTCGCCAGTGCGATATTCTCCATCTGAATTAGCGATCGATGTAAAATTGATATAAGGATATAATTGTACTTGTCGCCACAGATACTTTTCCCAAGCTGACAAGTCTCTCATGTTCACAAAACCCAGTTTCACTGCATCCAGCTTGCTTTGATTGATTTTGTGCGGAGTTTGCAGATAAGTTCTCAAATTTTGCTCGATGCGATTGCTCACCTCCCCCATCAATTGATCCGCAAGGTCATTCACTGCTCTTTGAGAGTTCCTAAATGATAAATATCCCACAATACCCACCGCTGCAAATACTTGCAAGACAAACGGAACTATGAGTACAGTTTGGAGCGTGGCTTTTCCAGAAAGTTTGGCCACCAAGCGCTTGATAGAAAGAGTGGACATAACATTAATTTAGCTTTAAAGACACAGTTAATACTCGGAGCGAAGATTTACCGCTGGTCAGTATTCTAAACCATTTTGTACTTAAACAAAACTTACGCAAGAAAAACCCGATTTTTGGTTTCTTCCTGAATCGCTGTCCCACCTGAGATTTTTCATAGAAACTGAGTTTAATTCTCGCATAGCTTTCCGCAGTATATGCGAGTTTGAAGTCAAAAGCAGCGCACTCAACGGCGTATCTTTCAGAAAAACTCCGAATTTTGGGGTCGAATGCTTCGGCTTAAATGTATTATGACTGAGGCCAGGTACAAAAACCGGATAAATACAGAAAAATTTTTGCCGTCAGCTTAATGTTACTTTTACTACTTTTCATCCAAAGCTTCTATCCCCGACCATCCTGGTGGCCCTCCATACATTCGATTCTTCCGAGAGCGCTGAGAGTAAATTGGTGCTAACTTATCTTGAGTATTTATTTCGCAAATCTTCTTGAATTTTTTTTTGCAAATTAGTAAAACTTTGCTCGAACTACCGCTCCAGAAGCCTTTTAAATAATAGAAATATCGGGTTTTATTTCAATGCTTGGTTCGGTTGCGGCATCATTAATTTTAAACACCGACACGGCCGATGTTTTTCCTTTTACTGTGACTCGATCGACAAATCGGCACATATATTTTTCTCGATCGCCCAAAGGAGCGAAAATTAAGTCACTAACTAGAATTGCCGCCCCGTAAACAGTTATTTATTAGCTCTGAGTTGCAACTTGTCCGAGTTCAAATCAAGCAAAAAGCTAGCATAAATAGCAGCGTCTATCCCCAAGGAAAACGCCGTTTAATAAACATTTGACTGGAAAACGATAATTTAAACCTAGTCTTTCTGTGGCTCATAAAATATGGGACAAGCAGGTTTGCAGGAGGAAAATCTTCCCGATGTTTTTTACAGGACTTATATTATGTCCGCTTACTTCCTGCGGTTAAAAAAGCTCGAATTAAAAATAAGATTTTAGCGGGATGTCCCTAAAATTAGCCGCAAAATTAAGCTATATTATAGCAGATTTCAGGAAAGTGAGATTTGCTATGGCTGACTCTATTGCTCGCCGCTTGGAACAATACACGGTAAAACGATCGCACGAAGTTTTAATCGTCAAGGCCGAAATAGACGGCGAATTCGATGAAATTGCTATTTTTAAAGGCTTTTCTAGCTCTCTGACGCGATCGACTGCTTTCGATCCAGACGTTCCTGTTTTGCCGGAGGAAGCAAAAATTGTCAGTGTCGATCGACTGGAGAGCCCCTACAATCCAAATAACCCCCGCTATCTTCAGCAGGGGTTATCTTGGGAAACAATGCAATCTCTATTGTCGGAAGTTGGAATTTAAGAAAAAAGTAGGGACACAACATTGTTCATTAGTGTCAACTTAACGTCAAACGTAATACCGGTCTGCTGTTTGACTATTAGGGTTCGATCTCCCTGGCGCCCCCCTTCTTAAGGGGGGGACAAGACTCCGATCAAAGTCCCCCTTCTTAAGGGGGATTTAGGGGGATCTGGACTCAGGTAAAAACGAGATTTCTCAAGGCTTTCAGGCTGGTTGTTGACACCTATGAACAATGTTGTGTCCCTGCTACAAAAGCACTATGTCCCTACCCGCGATCGCTAGATCGTGCCGCCGGCAGCTTGAAAACGAGCTCTCGCGCGTTTGATGGCTTGCTTAGCTTGAATTTGCTCTTGCAAAGTGCCGGTAGTAGCCTTTTGCAAACGAGCTTCTGCTTCGGTGTAAGCAGTACGAGCAGCTTCTTTATCAATGGTTTCGCCTTTTTCAGCGCCGTTGACAAGAATAGTAACTTTGTTTTCTTGGATTTCTGCAAAGCCACCCATCAGAGCAATAGATACCCATTCCTTGCCGGGACGGACGCGCATCACTCCGGTATCCAAAGCTGTCAACATGGGAGCGTGACCGCTCAAGATACCCAGTTGGCCTGTGGTGCTCGGCAGAATTACTTCTTCAGCATTAGAATCCCAAACAGTTTTGTCTGGGGCCACTACGCGCACAGTTAATGTCATAAATTGTCCTTAGTCATTAGTCATTAGTCATTAGTCAGCAGTCAGCAGTCACCAGTCATTAGTAATTAGTCATTAGTCAGCCGTCGGCTATCATCAGTCACTTAGTTGTTAACTGTTAACTTTTAACTGTTAACAACTAATGACCAATGACTAATGACCAATGACTAATGACTCATGACTAAAATTACTTGGCGTCAGCTTTCATTTTTTCAGCTTTGGCGATCGCCTCGCTAATGTCGCCCACCAAATAGAACGCTTGTTCCGGTAATTCATCAAGTTCGCCAGCCAAAATCATCTGGAAGCCCTTAATGGTATCTGCCAGCTTGACGTACTTGCCGGGGGAACCGGTGAACACTTCAGCCACAAAGAACGGTTGAGACAAGAAGCGTTCAATTTTGCGAGCGCGAGAAACCGTCAAGCGGTCATCTTCCGACAGCTCGTCCAAGCCCAAAATTGCAATAATGTCTTGCAATTCCTTATAGCGTTGCAGAGTAGACTGCACTTGACGAGCAACACCATAGTGCTCTTCGCCGACAACGCTAACTTGCAACATCGTAGACGTAGAATCCAGCGGGTCAACCGCAGGATAAATCCCCTTCGCAGCCAAGCCGCGAGACAACACAGTTGTAGCGTCCAAGTGAGCAAAAGTCGTAGCCGGTGCGGGGTCAGTCAAGTCATCCGCAGGTACGTACACAGCTTGAACCGAAGTAATAGAACCTTCGGTAGTCGAAGTAATCCGTTCTTGCAAGTCGCCCATGTCTGTACCGAGAGTCGGCTGATATCCCACAGCCGAAGGCATCCGACCCAACAGAGCCGATACCTCAGAGCCCGCTTGCACAAACCGGAAGATATTGTCAATGAACAGCAGCACGTCTTGCTTGCTGACATCGCGGAAGTATTCGGCCATCGCCAGAGCCGACAGGCCCACGCGCATCCGAGCACCAGGCGGCTCGTTCATTTGACCGTAAACCAGAGCAATTTTTGATTTGCTGCGGTCTTCTTCGTTAATAACCCCCGACTCGATCATTTCTTTGTAGAGGTCATTACCTTCGCGGGTGCGCTCGCCCACACCGCCGAACACGGACACGCCGCCGTGAGCCTTGGCGATGTTGTTCACGAGTTCCATCATAATCACGGTTTTGCCGACGCCTGCGCCGCCGAACAAACCGATTTTGCCGCCGCGACGGTAAGGGGCGAGCAGGTCAATCACCTTGATCCCAGTTTCAAACACCGAAGGCTTGGTTTCCAGTTCGGTGAAAGCCGGCGGGTTGCGGTGGATGGGCATACTTTCGGAAGTATTGACCGGGCCGAGGTTGTCTACGGGTTGACCGATGACGTTAAAAATCCGGCCGAGAGTTGGGATGCCGACGGGAACTTGGATTGCTTCCCCGGTATCTACTACTTCCATGCCACGCACCAAGCCGTCGGTGGTACTCATGGAAACTGCACGCACTTGGCTGTCTCCGAGCAGTTGTTGAACTTCGCAGGTAACGGCAACGTCTTGACCTGCTTCGTTTTTGCCGGAAATCGTGAGAGCGTTATAGATTTGGGGCAGTTTGCCGCCTGGGAATTTTACGTCTACAACCGGCCCAATGATTTGAGTGATGTAGCCTACGTTCGTTTTTTCTGCGGTGGATACCATGAATAGTGCCTTTGTTAGGATGCTATTTTTCCCGTTATGGAAAAAGTCTTAACATTTAGAAATGCTATTTCTCAGAGTACCACTGAACAGACGCACTATTTAGATTTGTATGGGTCTGGTTAAGAGTCATTTTTATGGTTACTGCCCTCGCTTTTTTTTCCGGCGAGCTGCTGCCAAAGCCCCGATCCCCAGCATAGTCCCGAATACTGTGACTGGTTCGGGGACTGGTTCGGGGACTAACTCAGCCGACAGGCTAAAGTTTTGAAAGTCAACGTCATTTCCTTTGCTGCCATCGTCAAAGGAAATCTTTGTACCCTTAGCGAGTTGTTCTGTTGTCGCAGATTGAAACTGCTCTGGGCCCTTGCCATCGTTGACGGTGCTAAATGGATTGCTGGATTTGTAGTTGAGCTCAAAGTCGCCAAACACGGCTTGCTGGCATCCAGTTGTCAGACATTCAATTCTGCTGAATCTGGTGTCGGCGGCGAACCAGAGGCTGCTGTTCATAAAGGTGCTGCTGGAGACGTATTGCTCGAAGGGCTTGCCAGTGCCGGTGTCGCTCCAAAGCAGGAGGGCGTAAATTTGATCTTTGAGAAAGGTGAAACTTTGGGTAATTTTGCCGTCTGGGGATGTGACAGCGTTGCCGAAGGTTCCTTCTCCCTTGTTGGCGGAGCCGTTATCTGAGGGTTTAGTTTCGTTAAACAGAGTGGATATGTTGCTGTAGCCCGTGTTGTCCTGCTGGGATTGGGCCACCCACAAGCTGGATTGGTATAGTCCCTGAGATTGGTCGAATGTAAAATTGATGCTGGTGTCTCGATCGAACTGGATGCCGCTCGTGCCAAACATGAAAGCTCGGACGGGCGTGCAGATGCTGAGCAACATTGTGGTTGCCAAGCTGGCGACTGTAAAAGATGTTTTTTTGACTAGCGTTAAGGTAGTCATAACCCTGATTCCTCCAGTATTGTTAGGTAGTAAGGCCCAAAATGCCCTAAATGCCATGTTGCCGTGACGCGAATAGACGATCGCGAGCCTGCGATATTTAGGACGATCGTCAAACCTAAAGAAGAGGCTCCACACCAGTGAATCTACATACATATCTCACTTAAGGGTGTTTTGGAGTAAATGAGTGCTTCTTCTAAGAGTTTTCACTGACACCAGATTGACACATTTTAATCTGTAACAGCAAGATTTTCACCCTGCCTAGACTTCCAACGTACTACATTTACTTGGTTTCGGTAACGGTCTAAAGTTGAGTGCAAGACTTGCAAATATTGGCTTTCCTCAAAAATACATAAAAATTTTAATCGAGCTTTATAAAGTTTTGGTAAAGATCCTCCAAAAAATATAAAGTTTTTGAGAGAAATTCGGCTGTTGGGTTCGTTGCTCCTCAAAGCGCGCTGCCAACTGCTCGCCGTATGCAGAAAGAAGTGGCTGCGATCGCGAGTAGGGAGGTGAGCGAGTTTTTTTCCACTCTAAGCAAGCTGTATAAGAGGCGATCGGTACTTACGTAGTTTTGACTAAAATTCCGAGTTTTTTAAACCCCTAAACCTCGCGTTCGGTGCCAGATTTTCACCAACAGTCCCGGACGCATTAACCCGGTTTTTTAAGCTAATTGGGTCAGGGAAGCAGTGAAAGTCAATCGATTTTAGATTTTAGATTTTAGATTTTAGATTTTAGAATTGAAGCCTTGATCCCACGGAGAAATTCGGGGGCTCCTTTATCGGATACAGGTTTTTTATTTCTGGACGGATGAATCACGTGGCGGGTATCCTGGATGTTTTCGGTCCAAAAAAGAAACCAAGTTTCATTTCCCGCGCTTGATTTCTAGTAAAAAAAATTGTTTTTAAGTAAATCATACTAATTAAAAACATACATTTCCTTTTTCACGGCCAATTATTCGGCAACTAAAAATAGGCTGCTCCTATTGACAGGAGAAATTTTTAGGAGTAAAAATAGGAGAAATAAATACGATCGCACTTTAAGCACCATCTGTAAACACAATGACACCCAACAAACTACATTTGCTCGGATGGTTATTCATTGTTAGCTGGCTGAGTGCAGCGGCGGGTTCGGCAAACGCGCAACCCATTATCCCGACACCAGACGGCACTAACACACTTGTTACTCCCAACGGCAACCGCTACGACATTTCCGGGGGGTCTTTCAGCGGAGATGGGGCTAATCTTTTTCACAGTTTTACTCAGTTTGGCCTCAGCGAGGCTCAAACGGCTAACTTTCTGACAAATCCGAATATTCAAAATATTTTGGGAAGGATTACTGGGGGTAATCCTTCTTTAATCAATGGCTTAATTCAAGTTACGGGCGGCAATTCCAATTTATTTTTGATGAATCCTGCTGGCATAATTTTCGGGCCGAATGCCAGTCTCAATGTGCCTGGATCTTTTAATGCTACTACGGCGACAGGGATTGGTTTTGGGAACAATCAGTGGTTTAGTGCGATCGGCAATAACAATTGGGCAACTTTAATTGGGACACCGAATAGTTTTGCGTTTACAAATTTGCAAGGGGGAAGCATAATTAATGCAGGCAATCTGACGGTGACACCAGGTCAAAGTTTAAGTTTGATCGGCGGTACGGTTGTCAATAATGGTCAGGTAACTGCGCCTAGCGGCAATATTCTGATCGGCGCCGTACCTGGTAACAATTTGGTGCGAATTAGTCAAGCTGGAAATTTATTGAGTTTGGATATTCAGCCGACTGCAAATCAAAGTTCGCTGCCAAACAATTGGACGCAGCCAGTGTTATCTTTGCCGGAGTTGCTGACTGGACAAGGTGTGGCACAGGCGACGGGTTTGACGGTAAATCCCAATGGTGAAGTTGTGTTGACGGGGAATGTTGCAGTGCCTGTAACTGCGGGAACTGCGATCGCATCCGGCAGTCTCAATGTCTCTGGCAACACTGGCGGTACTGTAAATATTTTAGGCGACAAAGTAGGAGTTATTGCAGGCAATATCGATGCTTCTGGGATTAACGGCGGCGGTAATGTACTGATTGGCGGAGATTATCAAGGTTTGGGGACTGTGCCCAATGCTTGGCGGACTTTTGTTAGCAGCGACTCGACGATTAATGCTGATGCTGTTAGTAATGGGAATGGCGGGCGAGTCATAGTTTGGGCCGATGAAACTACTCGCTTTAATGGCAATATTACGGCCAGAGGTGGCTTGTTTTCTGGGAATGGCGGCTTTGTGGAAGTGTCGGGAAAGCAATCGCTGGATTTTCAAGGATTTGTTGATTTGCGATCGCCTTTTGGCATTGCAGGGACGCTATTGCTAGATCCTACAGACATCACTATCGGTGGCAACCCTGATGCCGGTGGCACTTTATTGGGCAACGGAACATTTGCTCCCGCCGGCCCTACTTCTACGATTAATAACGGAACGCTGCAAACACAACTGGGAGCAAGCAATGTGACGATTTCCACTGCATCGCCTTCTACCAGTGCAGGCAACATTACAGTTAATGCTCCCGTTTTGTGGGGTAGTCCCAACTCGCTGACGCTGCTAGCGAATAACAATATTACTGTTAATTCCCCTATTATTAATAATGGGAATGGCGCGATCGCGTTAAATGCTGGTAATGCAATATCAGTCAATGCCAACCTTCGTACTAGGGGCGGAAATATTAGCCTCACCAGTACCAATGATATCAACACCGCTGCTGCCGATATTGGTTCCTCTGCTATACCAGGAGGAAATTCAGGAGACATCTCCCTCTCCACTACTGGTGGTGGTAACATTACCACTCAATGGCTGGCTTCCCATAATTTAGTTGGAGGTAATGCAGGGAACATTACCCTCACAGTTACTGGAGGTCCGGGCGCGATCGACACCACTGCTGGAGAGCTGGATTCCCAATCCTCTTTAGGAATAGGAAATGCAGGAGCGATCGCCCTCTCAACTGTTGGTGGTAACATTACCACTAACAAACTGGCTTCGTTTTCCCTGGGTGCAGGTACGGGAGGGGATATTACCCTCTCTGTCACCGGAGGAACAGGTTCTATCAACACCATTGCTAATTTTCTGCAATCGAGTTCCACTTCAGGAAATGGGGGATCGATCGCCCTCTCCACTGCTGGTGGCAACATTACCACTGGAATTTTGGGTTCTAATGCTGTTGGTGCAGGTACAGGAGGGAATATCAGGCTTTCTGTCACCGGAGGAACAGGTTCTATTAACACTGCTGGAATTCTGGATTCCCGATCCAGTTCAGGAAATGGGGGAGCGATCGCCCTTTCAACTACTGGCGGTAATATTACTACTGCTGCTCTGAATTCTACTTCAGGAGGTGCAGGTACGGGAGGGAATACTACTCTTTCTGTTACTGGGGGGACAGGTGCGATCGACACTACTGCTGGAAATGTCAATTCCAGTTCCAATTCAGGAAATGGAGGCGCGATCGCCCTCTCAACTGCTGGCGGTAATATTACTACTGCTGCTCTGAATTCCCGCTCATCAGGTGCGGGTGCAGGAGGTAACATCACCCTCACTGCCGGAGGAAACCTTACTACTGCTAATATTTACGCTTCTACCGTTAGTGGGAATGGAGGCAATATTTCATTATTCAGTAAAACGGGTTCTATTGATACTACCGTAGGAGCAAACATTGGTGATAATGTACGCTCATCAGCAGTAGGTGGAAATGTTGGTGGCACAATTACTATAACCGCAGCTAATGATATCACAGTCGGTCACATTCGTTCATTTGGGGGGTTAGTCCCCGGTTCTGTTAACATTACAAGTAGTAATGGAGGTATGCAAATACAAGCTATAGATACCAGTTGTAGTGGTGGTAGTTGCCCTGGCGGAGATATTAATTTGAATGCAGCCGGAAATATTACCCTCAACAGTGGTGGTCTTACTTCTGTTTTTAACACTGGGTTAAGTGGAGCCATTACATTGCAAAGCGGCAATTCTATTTCTATCCCTATTATCTACTATAATGGTGGTGGTGCGATTAACCTCAGTGCTGCTAACGCAATTCAATTAGGCAAAATTGTTCCTTTTCCGGCCATAGCTCAAGTACCAGGAAGTATTACGATTACCAGTAATGAAATTGACTTCACGGGAGGTGCTAATGCAGTACAAGCAGCTAATTCCCCCCTGATACTTCAATCTTTTAGCCCGAACCAAAATATTGTAATAGGTGGGTCTGAAAATCCCTCTACACTCGATTTAAGCGCAACTGACTTAGCCGCTTTATCAAATAATTTTTCTTCCGCTACTATTGGCAGAAGTGATGGAACTGGTACTATTTCTGTGACAGGAGATGTTACCTTTAATTACCCAGTGATATTGCAATCACAGGGAGTGGGTGGTTCCATTAACGGGATCAATGGCAATATTACAGGTACAGGGAATGCAAGTATTACCCTAAAAGCGGATCAAAATATTACTACTGGTAGTATCCTCAACTCAGGTAGAAATATTACTATCAGCAGCACGAATGGCAATATTAACACCACTGCGGGAACTCTAGATGTTAGCTCATCTCTTGGCAACGGAGGTGCGATCGCGCTTACGGCTGCATCAGGCATCCAAACAGGAGCAATTAATACCAGCACTACATCTGCTGATAGTACCAGTGCTGCTGGTATAATAACGCTCAATCCTGGCACAGGAAATATCACCCTCAACGGTGATATTAATGTTTCAGCCGCCGCTGGCAGCGGTGGTAACGTGACCTTTTTAACGCCAGTTGTCTTAACTCAACCCACTACTACTCTCACTACATCTGGAACTGCTAGCAGCGGCAATGTCAGCTTTAACAGCCCCCTTGATGGGACGGCAATAGGCAGTCAAAGCTTGACAGTGAATGCAAGTACAGGGAATATTACTTTTGGAGGTGCGGTAGGCAGCACCACAGCATTAGGAAATATCACCGCCAACAGTACAGCTACAACCATATTTAAAGCGGTAAATGCTGCCAATTTAACTACTGATCCAGGCGGTACAACTCAACTTAATGGCAACGTCACCACTACTGGAAATCAAACTTACTCCGATGCTGTCACAATTGCCACTAATCCGATTATTTCAGGCAGTGGCGTTACTTTCAATAATACTGTTGAGGCCAATAACATTGGCAGCGACTTAACTGTAAATGGGGGTACGGGTAATATTACATTCAATGGTGCAGTTGGCAATACCAAGGCATTAGGAAATATTACTGCTAACTCTACAGGAATAACCGCATTTAATCAAACAGTCGAGGGCGTGAGTTTAACCACAGATGCTGGCGGCACAACTGAACTAAATGGCAATGTCACTACAACGGGCGCTCAAACTTATGGAGATGCTGTGACTGTTGCCAATAATCCCATTCTCTCCGGCAGCGGTGTTACTTTCAACAATACAGTAAACGGCAGCAGCGATTTAACTCTGAATGGGGGTACTGGTAATGTTACATTCAATGGTGCAGTTGGGAATCCAACAAATGCGATCGGCAATTTAAAAGCTAACTCTACAAGAACAACCGCATTTAATCAAACAGTCAATGCCGCAAGTTTGACGACTAATATTGGCGGCACAACTCAACTCAAGGGAAATGTCACTACAACTGGCAGTCAAACCTACGGAGATGCAGTTACAATTGCCAACAATCCCATTCTCGCAGGCAGCGAAATTACTTTCAATAATACTGTTGATGGTACCAGCGATTTGACTGTGAAGGCGGTTAGCGGTAATCTTAAATTCAATGGTGCTGTTGGGAATCCAACAAATACGATCGGCAATTTAACAGCTAACTCTACAGGAACAACCGCATTTAATCAAACAGTCAATGCCGCGAGTTTGACTACAGATGCTGGCGGCACAACTCAACTCAAGGGAAATGTCACTACAATAGGCAGTCAAACTTATGGAGATGCAGTTACAATTGCCAATAAACCGATTCTTTCAGGTGACAGCATTACTTTCAATAATACTGTTGATGGTAGCAGCGATTTGACTGTGAAGGCGGTTAGCGGTAATGTTACATTCAATGGTGCAGTTGGGAATCCAACAAATGCGATCGGCAATTTAACAGCTAATTCTACAGGCACAACCGCATTTAATCAAACAGTCAATGCCGCGAGTTTGACTACAGATGCTGGCGGCACAACTCAAGTCAAGGGAAATGTCACTACAACCGGCACTCAAACTTATGCAGATGCTGTGACTGTTGCCAATAATCCGATTCTCGCAGGCAGCGACATTAGTTTCAATAATACAGTTGACGTGGCTGGCAATCTCGGTATTGCTGCTGATAATGTTAATCTTAAAGGAACTGTAACCACCACCAATGACGGCACGCTCACTATTACCAATAAGGTGAATTTCAATAGTGAGAAAAACCTGAATTTAGACGGTGCATTTATTCAAAAGGGCGGGGGAAATGTTGCGGTTAGCGGCAATATCACCACAACAAATGATAACATTACTTTTAGTGGGCCAGTGACATTAAAAGCTCCTGTAAGTTTTACGCTGGAAGATGCAACTATTGCTTTCGGTTCTACTATATCGGCAGGTACTAACCCGCTGAATTTAACAGCAGGTGAAATTGATTTTTCTGGAAACGTTTCTGGTACTGGCGCGCTAACCCTGCAACCCGCAACAGCCGGACAAAATATTGTTGTTGGCGGAATGGATAACAATACTAGCGCTTTAGATGTGACTGCATCGGAACTTAATTTGATTCAAAATGGATTTAGCTCGATCGCGATCGGGCGATCGGATAGCAGTGCCAATATTAGTGTTCCCTTTAACCTCACATTTTTAGATCCAGTAAATATTCAAACGGGAACCGGTACGATCGCACTTGATGGCACTATTACTGGCAATGACAACAGCAGCATTGCTCTCAAGGCTTCCACAATTAATTTGAATCATGGCATCAATACCAATAAAAATCCGATCGCTCTCAACGGCACTGTAACACTCGGTAACGATATTAATCTCAGAACCGGCGGCGGAGATATTAAGATAACTGGTGCGATAGACGGTAATCATTTGCTGAACTTAGATGCCGCTACAGGCAATGTGTTGGTGCAAGGAAATATCGGAAAAACAGTACCACTTTCTGTTTTGAATGTTACCGCAACGCAGGCGGAATTCACTAACGGTAATATTGCGAGCAATTCTGGTTTTAATATTGCTGCTGCCAGCACTAAGTTAGGTGGCAATGTTACTACTAATCAGGGCAATATCAATATTAACGGTGTTCTCGGGTTGACGAAAGATGCGAGATTGAGTACAGCCGGGGGGAATATTGCCTTTGGAGGTGCGATCGACAGTATTGATGCGGCCCGCAACTTAACTCTAGCCTCTGGTAGTGGTAGCATCACTTTCAACGGTGCGGTGGGGGCCACCAGCAAGTTAGGAAATCTTGCGATCGACAATGCTGGCAATGTGACAGGAAACTCGACAATTAACGCGCAACAATTGACAGCACTAAACACGGAAAAAGTCAACTTATTGGGAGATGTCACCGCCGCCAAAGTCGATATTACTGCCAAGGGCGATATAAGTGTTAAAAATATTACTGCTAATGGCGGAGAAATTCTCTTTACAAGCGGTAACAATTTCACCGCAGGCAATTTGAATACATCGGGAGACAGTGGCGGCAACATAACTGTTAAGGCGATAACTTCAATTACGGCCGGACAAATAAACTCTAGCGCTATAGTCGGAAATGCCGGCAATGTGTTCTTAGACCCGATCGGCGATATTCAAGTAGAGTTTATCAATGCCCAAGGCGGTACAGGCGGCACCGGTGGCGAGGTGACAGCAATAACAGGCAATTTTTTCCGCGCTACGGGTACTTTTTCCACCCCACTGTCGCCGACGGGATTGGCTAGCATTTCTACTGCTGGCGGCGCAGGTGGTGGCAAAATTACAATTGTGCACGCTGGGGGAGATGGAGGGACGCCGATTCAACCGTTTGTGGTGGGGGATGCTGCTAGCAACGGTACGGCGGGTGCAATTACAACGGGACAATCTACCATTACATCGCAGTCGTTTCCGCGTTCTAGTAGTGTTGGTAATATTGTGTTTTCGACTGATGACGCGATCGACCCGCCGCCAACGCCAACTCCAACTCCGGTAGAAACTCCCACTCCCACTCCGAGTGAAACTCCAACTCCGGTAGAAACTCCCACTCCCACTCCGAGTGAAACTCCCACTCCGGTAGTAACTCCCACTCCCACTCCAGTTGTCACTCCCACTCCCACTCCGGTAGTCACTCCAACTCCGGTAGTAACTCCAACTCCCACTCCCGTTGTCACTCCAACTCCGGTAGTCACTCCCACTCCAACTCCGGTAGTAACTCCAACTCCGGTAGTAACTCCAACTCCCACTCCCGTTGTCACTCCAACTCCGGTAGTAACTCCAACTCCCACTCCAAGTGTCACTCCAACTCCCACTCCAAGTGTCACTCCAACTCCGACTGCAGTTGTCACTCCAACTCCGCTAGTAACTCCAACTCCCACTCCAAGTGTCACTCCAACTCCGCTAGTAACTCCAACTCCCACTCCAAGTGTCACTCCAACTCCGGTAGTAACTCCAACTCCCACTCCAAGTGTCACTCCAACTCCCACTCCAAGTGTCACTCCAA
>NZ_JAUBTI010000043.1:37801-51972 GCF_036702415.1 Microcoleus sp. D3_18a_C4
CTCCGAGTGTCACTCCCACTCCCACTCCAAGTGTCACCCCAACTCCCACTCCAAGTGTCACTCCCACTCCGAGTGTCACTCCCACTCCCACTCCGAGTGTCACTCCAACTCCGACTGCAGTTGTCACTCCCACTCCGATCGATCCTACGGAAATACAAGTGCCCGCACCTGTGACAGCACCAAAATCGCCCACAGCCGCCGATACACCCACACCCGAACCGTCAACCTCCGATGAACAAGACTTTAAACGCCCCGAAATTCGATCGCTAGACAATCTCGGTGTTGCTGCTGTCGATCATCGAATTTTAACCATCGATCCAAGTATCACCAGTCAATTACCCGCTGGCATCGTAGCCTCTTCACTCGCATCCCAACAAGCACCAACAGTTAACCCTACTTCTAATTTAGTTCTGGGATACGCCCCGTCTCCCGATCGACTTTTTCAAGGTAACGACATACAGAAAACAGTCTGGGGAATCGAAGAAATGAGGAATCAAGAATTTGCAGAATACCTGGGGGTAGAAGCCAACCTCCTAGAGGAAAAAACCTTGATTTCGACATCCCAACAAACTTTACAAAATATCGAACAGCAAACCGGCAAGCGGTCTGGTATTATCTACATGGTCTCGCGAGAAGATCGATTGGAACTAATTTTAGTTCCTCCCGCCGGGTGGCCGATTCACTACAGCGTCCCCGAAGCCAACAGAGCAGCTCTTTTCCCCACTGTCCAGGAGTTTCGCGCTGAAATCACCAATCCCGCAAAACGCGATACTACAACTTATCTAGCCTCCGCCCAGCAACTATATAAATGGGCGATCGCACCCCTAGAAAAAGACTTACAAAACTTAGGAATTCAAACTTTGTTACTGTCAGTGGATCCGGGATTGCGAAGCCTGCCCTTTGCGGCTTTGCACGACGGTAAAGGCTTCTTGATTGAAAAATACAGTTTTAGCCTAATTCCGAGTTTTAGCTCGACTAATACCGATTATAAAGCTGTTAGAGACGCCACAGTGCTAGCAATGGGAAGGTCAGAATTTGTTGACCAACAGCCCTTGCCCAGTGTGCCGATCGAACTGCAGGCGATTTCCGCTCAGTGGCACAGCCCATCTTTCCTCAATTCTGCTTTCACTTTAGATAATCTCACGTCGGAACACACCAAGGGAGGATTTCGGATCGTTCATCTAGCAACTCACGCTGAATTCAAACCGGGAAAAGCGAGCAATTCCTACATTCAAATGTGGAATTCCAAATTGCAGCTCGATCGCATGGAGAGTTTGAATTGGCGCAATCCGCAGGTAGACTTGTTAGTATTGAGTGCTTGTAGAACTGCTGTGGGCGATCGGGAAGCAGAGTTAGGTTTTGGAGGTTTAGCAGTAAAATCCGGCGCCAAATCTGCTTTAGGGAGTTTGTGGTATGTTGACGATGGAGGCACTTTGGGGCTGATGAGCGAATTTTACCACCAGTTGCGAGGAACCACAACTAAGGCAGAAGCTTTGCAACTGGCTCAACAAGCAATAATGTCCAGTAAAGTGCGGCTGGAAAACGGACAGCTAGTAACAACAGGCGGCAAGTTAAATTTACCTGCTCATTTACAACAAGGAAACCAAAATTTTTCTCATCCTTACTATTGGAGTAGTTTCACCATGATCGGAAGCCCTTGGTAAGCTGCCCTATTTTATACCAAATCCGGTTGAAATATCCCGTTTATATTATGTCCGGTCGATTCCCTCCGCTTCGCTTCGCCCGAAATCAGGTAGGGGCGGGTAAACCTGCCAATATCTGCCAATAATTGACAATCTCAAAAACCCGCCCGGCCGGGATATTATGGTCAATCGCTCGGACATGATATTATTCTGTAATCCGCGCAGTCGGGCTTTAGTTGTGTAATAGCGGTTTCAACCGCCCAACTCGCGAGAAAAAAGTTCTATTTCTGTTTCATCACCACCAAAGTAATATCATCAAAAACCTTCTGAGTGCCAATATACTGCCGCACATCATCAATCACAGCTTCCCGAATTTCTTGGACACAGCGGTGACGATTTTCAACCACCACTTGCCACAACCTCTTTAATCCGTACTGCCCTTTATTAATATCTTTAGCTTCAGGAATTCCATCAGTATAAAGCACCACCACATCCCCAGGATTTAACTGCACTTCTGTTTGAGCAATAAACTCGCCAATCTCTTCTACTAAGCCAATGGGAAAGCCTAAATCTATCGTATCTATGCACTCCAATTTTCCATCAGCGCGCACCACAATCATTTCCTCATGTTGTCCGCTTAATTTCAGGACACCTCCGGCATATTCTAAGATAGCTAGAGACATATTTCTCGGCGAGTCCATGCGCTGGAGATTATCATAAAGAGTTTGGTTGAGGATATCCAAAAACTTCACTGGATCTGTTTCGTTCATTTTCTGAAGCGTCCTGACAGCCGTTTGTGCCATAATCATCAACACGCCACTTTCTAAACCATGTCCCGTGACATCACCAATGCTAATCTTGACTTGACCATCCTGTTGCAATACGTCGTAGTAATCGCCCCCAACTTCGTCTGCTGGTTCCATAAAACCAGCTATTTCTAAGCCTTCAATTGCTTCGAGTTCTGACTGTTTTGGCAACACCATTTGTTGCAGTTGTTTGACAATATCGAGTTCTGCACTCATGCGGACATTTTCGGCTTTGAGTTTCTGATTCAGGGTGCTAATTTCTTGATTCGCTTCAGCTAGTTGAGCCGTGCGTTCTTGAACTTTATCTTCTAAAGTGCGATATAGCAGGGCATTTTCAATGGAAATTGCAGCTTGAGAAGAGAGGACTTTGAGAATTTCTAGACGATCGCGCGTAAAAGCTCCCGTAGTCAGATTATTTTCTAGATACAGAATGCCGATCAGTTTACCTTGATTAATAATAGGAGCGCATAAGACTGACTTAGGCTGATTTTTTATAATATAGGGTTCCTTGGTAAAAACTCCATTATTTGTAGCGTTTGATAAAACCACATCTTCCTGAGTTCTGGCAACATATTGAAGCATCCCGACTGGCAGACTTTCGCTGCCTTCAACAGCAAGAGATTGCGAAACTTGTACTTGCTCTCGATCGGCTTCACCTGTAGCTTCAATGGTTAAGGTTCCATTATTTGATAAAATCAGAAAGCCTTTTTGTGCTCCGCCATTTTCCAGTAAAATTGTCATTAATTTCGCTAACAATTTGTCGAGGGCAATTTCACCAGCCAAAACTTGGGAAGCCTTGATCACTGTAGCAAAATCTAGATCTGAACTTCCTCCCATTGTTGAAGAAGCTGTGGCAGTACCAGTAGTCTGCAAATCAGTTTGTTTCTTGGCAGATACCTTGGGTAGCAACTGCGGATATTTCTGCTCCAAATCCTCTACTTTACGCTTAGCCCCCCAAAGTTGGTAGCCATAGTGAGCTTTTCTCATGTAAAGCTTGGCAATTTCCTCTTTGCCTTTCCCTAACCAGAACTGGGCTGCCAATTCATTACCTAAAGCTTCATTCTGAATATACTGATTTTCATGGGCTGAAGCGATCGCGCGATCGTACAAATCTAGTGCTTCTATTTCTTTACCAGAAATGCGAGCGATTTCCGCCTCCACCAACAGGTATTTGTGCAGGAAGTTTTCAGGACAATTATCTGCCCAAATTTTCATCTTTTGCTGACAGGCTTTAATAATTTCCCCATATTCCTGCTGCTGTGCATCGGTAGCAGTGGGATAAAGAGCCGTTAAAATTAGAGGATAGTAAAGATAATGTTCGCCTTGACTGGGTATACCTGAAAGAAAAACGATAATTTCATCGCTTTTTTTAATATATTCTAAAGCGTTTTCATAATCACCATAGAAAAATAAAATTTGAGCTTTAAAGATGTTATAAGGTGCTATTCCAGGCATAAAAATTTTTTCCTCCCACATCTGGAGGCACTGCAATTCATCAAAATACTTATCGCTAAAAGAAAACTTATCCAGGGTTAATCCCTGTAAATTTAAAATGAAATGCCGATGTAATTGCTGAATACCAGCAAAGACATTATTTTTGATTTTCTTAAGAAATTCCAGATGTTTGTTAGATTCTTCAAGAATGCTATCAAAATTCTCAGCACTGAGAACTCTTTGCAGAATTAAGTGGTAAGAATTGTAGCTAACATAAACATCTCCAGTTTCTACCCCTGCGAGATAGCCTTTCCGAAGAAACGGAATCCCTTTTTTCAGATGGCTTCGCCAAGGATTAATCAAACCACCAAACATATTAAAAACTTTACAAGCCAAATTCACATTATGAAATTGCTCGTTAAGTTTCATCGACAATAGACCAAATTCATAACCCACTTCATAGTCAACTAATCTTGCACCTGCCAAAAATCCCCAAAAAGCATATCCATGAGCCGATGCCTCAGAATTGCCATTTTCCAGAGAAAGATTGACCATTTTTAATGAAATTAAAGCCAATAAATCTTGATCTACAAAATAAGCTGGACCCGTAACATTCATTAAGAGATTCATACAAGCTCTAATCTCTGGATTGCTCATTTCTGGGGCATCAATTAGCTCAGGAATTTTGATGTTTTCCAGATTTTTTCTGTATAAATCTAACTCTACATCAAGGGCAGACAAAATTTCTGACTTGTCGGTTGTCGGCAAAGTTAATCCCAAGGATTTTAAAGCTTCACATCCAATACCAACGGCTTCTACAAATTTGCCTGTATTATCATAGAGAACTAAACGAATATTCTGAATTTCTGCTGTTTCTACATTAGATTTAACTTGCGTTAATATTAAGTCAAATAACTCTTCTGCCTTTTCAAAATTACCGCAGAGATATTCGCATTCCGACCGTTCTCGATATAAACTAAAAGTCAGATCGTAATGCTTTTCCCAAGCATCTCCCGGCAACATCTCTATTCCCGTAGTAAAGTATTGCTCTAAAGCAGCCGCATAAGCTGTGGAAGCTTTGGCTTTTTTCCCCGCCTCTAAGTTCAATCTTGCTAATTCTACCCGTTCCGATTCATCCGTTATCAATTCCCAAGCTAAGTTTAAATGATCGACAATTTCAAATATTTTTTCTGGTAATTCTTCTGCCGATACACTTGCTAGTAAAAGCCGTCCAATTTGCCGATGCACTGCCTTTTTTTGATCCTCATCAATCAGAGCATAAGACGCTTGTTGTACTCGGTCATGCAGAAATTTATAATCTTGAATTAAGAGATTTTCATCTAACTCTGATGTTGGTAAAATAAATCCATTCTGCACTGCCACCACCAAGTCAGAAAAAATTACCTCTTTAGGTTTTTCAGTGACGATAGCCAGAGTAGTTAAGTAGAAAGAAGCCCCGATGCAAGAGGCTAAACATAAAAGTTTCTGAGTAAGTTCCGGCAGTTTCTTCAAGTTTCCGGTCATTAATTCTACCACATTATCGGTAATATTTTGTGCCTCAATTTGGGCAATATTCCACTGCCAAATATGTTGCTGTAAATCAAATTTAATCAAGTTCTCTGCGTGCAGAGTTTTCAGGAATTGATTAACAAAAAATGGATTTCCTCCGGTTTTCCTCATCACTAATTCTGCCAATGGTTTTACGGAATTAGTATCGCTGTATAATGTGTCAGCGATGATTTGACTAATATTTTCTAAGGCTAAAGGTGCTAAGGTAATATAATTAATAGTGGCTCCTTCTTTGAGCAATCCATCCAGCGTTATTATCAAGGGATGACTAGGGCTAACTTCATTATCCCGATAAGCTCCAATTAAAAACAGATATTGCATATCTGTATCGGTCATCATCAGTTCAATTAACTTGAGCGTGGCGGAGTCGGCCCACTGCAAATCATCCAGAAATATGACTAAGGGATGCTCTTTTGTGCAAAAGGCTCGAATGAAGTTACCAAAGACAATATTAAAGCGATTTTGTGACTCGCTTGCTCCTAATTCTGGCACGGGTGGCTGTTGACCGACAATTAGTTCTACTTCGGGAATTACATCAATAATAACTTGACCATTGATACCAAAGGCACTGGCGAGTTTTTCTCGCCATTGCTCGATTTGTGCTTCACTTTCCGTTAATAATTGTCGCACTAATCCCTTAAAGGCGTTGACTACAGCCGAGTAAGGAATACTCTTTTGAAATTGGTCAAATTTGCCCTCGGTGAAATAGCCCCGGAGTCGGGTATTGGGTTTGTGAATTTCAGCTACTAGGGATGATTTCCCAATGCCAGAATAACCCGCCACTAGCATCATTTCAACCCCTCCTAGTCGCCCATTACTAAGGGCGAATTCAGGGGGGGTTGCTACTCGCTCAAAAGCTGTTAATAGTGCTTCTACTTCTGCCTCTCTTCCATAGAGTTTTTGCGGTATTTGAAAATGTTCGGAAATGTCTTGAATCCCCAAGGTAAATTCTAATATATTTCCTGTGGTTTCTAATTGCTGCCAACATTCGGCTAAATCATTTCTGATTCCAAACGCACTTTGGTATCGCTCCTCAGCGGTTTTTGCCATCAGTTTCATTACGATATCAGAGATAGCTTTAGGTATTTCTGGATTAATTTGATGGGGAGATGGAGGTACTTTAGCGATATGACAATGTACTAATTCTAGGGCATCATTGGTTTCAAAAGGTAATTTTCCTGTGAGTAATTCATAGTAAGTGACACCAAGGGAATAAAAATCGGTGCGGTAATCGAGGGAACGATTCATTCTTCCCGTTTGTTCGGGGGAAATATAAGCTAAAGTTCCTTCTAAAACATTGGGATTTTTGAGAGTGGGATTTTCCCGGTTAAATTGAGTGGAAATGCCAAAATCAATAATTTTGAGTTGTTTGGTTTCTGAATGCCAGACAAGATTAGCTGGGTTAATATCTTTGTGAATGACATTGGCTGCATGAATCTGAGCCAAAATCTCGGCTGCTTGAATGGCAATATCGAGGAATTGGTTTAAAGAGGTAATGGCTTGCTTTTGTTCAGAGTTGTCGATCAATTTCTTGAAAGAATTGCCACCAAAATCTTCAAAAATTATAACTAGCGTTCTCTGATACTCTTCCAAACTATAAGCTTTGATAACCCCTTTTAGATTAAGATTGCGCGTAATTTCATATTCTTGTCGATAGTGGGTGAGTTGAGCAGGAGTCGGATAATCTTGTTTGAGCATTTTCAGGATAACAGGTAGATTATCCTGTTGTCGGATGCCTCTATATACTATTGAGTTATTACTTTCGTAAATCTGATTGAGAATCTCGTAGCCGTTAATCTGAATCATTTTTAGGTTTCCATGATAGAAGGAAATCTTATTAAAGATAGTCAGCAAGCATTATCGGCGAGCGCACTGATCTATTATAGTAGCTGATGATGCTTGATACCCATGCTAAAGGTGAAATCTTCAGATTAATTTACTGCCGCACATTCTCTATCACAGATTACCTTATGGCAATAGCAGGTAACTTTCATTACCTGCTAATTTACAACGAGAAAAACAAGAGTTTTTCGCTCTTTATTGCTGGAGTATTTTCACGGTGAGATTTTTTTTGTAAGTCCCCTATTTTAAGTAGCAAATCTGTTCGTTAAACAATCATCTCTAACCCCCAGATGCTCTATCTAGGGTTGACTGCTCTCGGATTTGGTGCGGCAGTTCCGTAATTGACTCGACAGCCGATATTGAACAAACTCGAACTGCACTCAAGAGGGACAATTTGCTGATCGAGGAGGGCGCTGCAACTGACATACTCGTCGTTATTAGTATCTCTTACCATACATTCGATCGGGTTAGCTCCCGATCGCGCCGCCCAACTCTTCATACCTACGACTGCAATGTTATGCTGCCAGTAGAATGCAAACAGCGACACTGCAAACAGTACAGCAACGGCTAATCCTGCTTTCAACTTCCAACTATTTAGGACGTTTCCCAAACTATTTTTCACGTTTTCCACCCCAGAAATTGAGCTTTCGGTAGTTATTTCTGGAGTTGTCAAGTTTGTTTGTGTTTGTTCTGCTGGAATTTCCGACATAATGTATCTCCTGTGATTGCTGGGACTTGGCTAATCTGGCAGTTGCGATCGCTATTGCAAACTTTATCAAATTTTAGCAAAACTAGCCTGTACCGACAACCGATTGGCGCAGCACCACCGGGGAAGTATGTATATCCACCAAGTGCGATCCGCTTCGTTGGCGTAGCCCCCGTAGGGGCGGGCTTCGCTAACGCGATTTCTATGCCTTTTGAGGTATTGCCCAATTCGCGTTAGCAGAGCCCTCGAAGAGGATCGGATATTTTGCATCTAGGGCAATAGAATTGCTGGCGATGTTCTTTGAAAACGGCCCAAGTGAATCAGCTTTTTTTTGAACCGCAGAGGGCGCAGAGGGCGCAGAGAAAGAGCAAAGAGAGAGATATTGACTGTCACCAATCATTTATGGTTTCGATAGCAGTTCTAATAACTCTAATTCCGAAAGTAGTTCGATTCCCAAAGATTGAGCCTTTTCCAACTTAGAACCCGCATCTTCTCCCACAACCACATAATCAGTTTTAGCACTCACAGAACTTGTGACTTTACCTCCTGCTTTTTGAATCAAATCTTTAGCTTCATCTCGTTTCAAAGTGGGCAAAGTTCCGGTAAGCACAAAGCTTTTGCCTGCAAGTTGTAAATTTGTGCTGGCTAAATTGGGATTTTTAACTTCTGACTGTAATTGCAAGCCCGCAGTTTTCAACCGTGCAATTAAACTTTGATTAGCCGGAACTCGAAACCACTGATAAACAGCTTGAGCAATTTCCGGCCCGATGCCGTAAACGCCCTCAATCGATGCCGCCGATACCCCTGCTAACTCATCCACATTTGCAAACCTTTCTGTTAGCAATTGAGCATTCACGCTGCCGACGTGGCGGATGCCCAAGCCGTAAAGTACGCGCGAATAAGGTTGATTTTTGGATTGGGCGATCGCACTTACCAACTTTTCTGCCAACTTCTTACCCATGCGTTCCAAACTCATCAATCTTTCCGCAGTCAAATCGTACAAATCCGCCGCAGAATGCACCAGATTGCTATCAACCATTTGCTGCACCAACTTTTCCCCAACACCGTTAATATCCAGAGCATCCCGGCTGCAAAAATGAATCAGCGAACCCCTCAAAATTGCTGGACAAGATGTATTGATGCAGCGAGTAACGGCCTCCCCCTTTTCCCGAACCACAGGCTGTTCGCATTCGGGACAGCAACTAGGCATTTGGAAAAGTTGAGCATTTTGGGGGCGAAGTTCCGGCAAAACTCGCACAACTTCTGGTATAATTTCCCCAGCTTTTCTGACAATCACAGTATCGCCAATGTGCAGGTTGAGATCCGAAAGTCGATCGCTATTATGGAGAGAAGCCCGCGAAACCGTCGTCCCCGCCAACTGCACCGGTTTGAGTTCCGCTACAGGAGTTAGAGCCCCGGTTCTGCCTACTTGCACGGTGACAGCTTCTACTATTGTAGGGACTTCCGCCGCAGGATACTTCAGGGCGATCGCCCAACGCGGAAACCTCTGAGTAAAACCCAATTGTTTTTGCAGCCCAACCGAATTAATCTTAACCACAACCCCATCCGTCATGTAAGGCAAATTCCGCCGTTCAGTATCCCAATATTCGTAATACTCCCGAACCTCATCCAAAGAATAGCAAATTTTGCGATTGGGATTAACCTTAAACCCCATTCTTCGCAACAATTCCAACGAATCCCACTGCGTTTTCCCCTTATTTCCAAACGCTGTTTCATTCTCTGTAGGGGCAATCCCCCCGTGGTTGCCCTCATCGGTGGGGAGGGGCGGGCACGGGGGCACCGCCCCTACAGTGGGGAGGGGCGGTGGCACCGCCCCTACAGGTTCATCAAAATGTAAAGTATAAGCAAAGAAATCCAACCGTCGCTGAGCCACAATTTTAGAATCCAACTGCCGCAGCGTACCCGCCGCAGCATTGCGAGGATTAGCAAACAATTGTTCCCCCGCTTTTTCCCGTTCCCGATTAATTTCCTCAAACACAGCTAAAGACAAAAAAGCTTCTCCCCGCACTTCCACAACAGGCGGCGGATTATCTAAATTGAGCTTTAAAGGAATCGATCTAATAGTTTTGACATTTTGAGTAATTTCCTCTCCTGTAATGCCGTCTCCCCGCGTCGCACCGCGAACTAACACCCCATTTTCATAGGTTAACGCTAAAGCAGAACCGTCAATTTTTAACTCGCAAACATATTCAGCAGTTAATTGCTGATTCTCCCCTGCTACCCTTTGCCAGCGTTCCTGCCATTTAGCAAATTCCTCAAAATTAAAAGCATTTTCCAAACTGTAGAGAGGAATATTGTGTTTGACACTAAAAAATTGAGTAGCAGGCTGTTCTCCCACGCGCTGAGTCGGACTTTCCGCAGTAATTAATTCAGGATAATCTGATTCTAATTCTTGCAACTGGCGATAAAGTCGATCGTACACCTCATCTGGCATAATCGGTGCATCGAGAACATAATAAGCATAGCTAGCTTCCTGTAGCTGGTGCCTCAACTGTTGAATTTGCTGCTGAATCTCTGCTGCCATATCGATTTAAGGTTTTAGATTTTCGATGTTAGATTTTTGATTATAACTCTCCATTTTAGCTCAAAAAAAACGAGCAAGCAACCTCTATGCTGCCAGACCGATTTTAGATTTGAGATGCTCGATCTCAATTTGAGCTAAAAACAAAGATCCAGCAACTAGAACATCAAAACTTATCCTAATTGTCACCCTGACCAAAAACGGATACTTACTTTCCGACAGGAGTTGCCAGTCGGCCAAAATTTTAGACTCTTGTTCTACCTCCCAGATTCATCTCTGGAGTAAATTTCAAATCCTTCGACTGATTGAACGCTGAACGTTGCGCCAAACCTATCACGCCGAATTCTCAATTTTAAAATCCATTGACTCGCCTTTATAGCTGCAAATTTATGGGCGTAAATCCTCACAAATTCAAGTCGGTAAACTCGGTAAATTTCTTATTTTCCCCCGACATGGAAGGTTGAAGATTATCACCATCTTTTTCGCCGTTCAAGGTGCTATTGGGGCGGGATTTGGTGAACTCTTGAGCGTTTGGCTTGGTGAAAGCGAGCGGTTCAGCGTGTTCTACCTGAAATACATTGGCGTAGAGGTTGGCAATAATTTGTTTGCCTCCCTGGGTCAATTCCAAGTAGTTCAAAGCAGCAGGAATATAGGGAAAAACTCCATTCCAATAAAACTTGGCGTAATTTTGCCGCAAATCTCCCGGAGACTTGTAGCCCAAGATTTTATTAGTGCCGACTTCCTCAAATTCGTAGAACAGGGCACTTATTTTTCGCAGGTAATTGGGATCGCTCAACTGACCGATCAAATCGGCGGCCCTAGCGAGTCCAGAATAATTGTTTCTGTCTTGATGAGTTTCGCTAGCAGGAACTGGGAAGCGTGTCAATTCAATATTGCGCTTGATTTGTTCGGCATCAATTAATGTGTGGCCCCCGAAGCGTTCGTCAATTACGAGTTTTCCTCGATCGACATGATAAGGAGTTAAACTGGCAGAAGTTGCCCCGATCGGCACAGAAACCATGCCCCCGTCAATACCCGTAGCATATAGTCCCACAGCTTCTTGGTCTTGGCGGCAAACACCTTTGACGTAGCCGATATCGTGACACAGCAGCGAGATCAGGTAGTGCAGCCAATCTTCCGGCGACACTCCACCTTCGCGAATATGCTTGCCCCGGAGAATCTCTTGTCCCACCAAAGCCACGAGCATTGTGTGTTCCACATTGTGGTAGAGAGCATCGCAATTAGCGATATTTTCCAGAGCCATAGTCCCAGCCCAGGCGATAATTTCAGGGTAGTCAGGCTTGTACTTGCCGTAGGTGCGACGGTAGCCGGCCTGCAACTCTTGCACAAAAGCGTCAATCAGGATAGCAGTTGCATTGAACATCATAAATTCTCTCACTCAGGCTGTAGTTACAAACTCGATCGAAAATATCTTGGCCTTGCTGAAAAAATAATCAATGGGCATTCCAGTAGGTTTGACCCCTCGGTGTTGAATTTTAAATTTCAGCTAGTCTTGTCAGGTCAGAAAATTGCTCTTTTGGCTATGCTTCCCAAGATAACCTAATTTCCGAAGCATCCCAACCAACAGATCGATTTTTCGGCATTAAATGTTGACGAAACAATTTACATCATTTCACCGACTAATTATTAGAAGTCCTAGGTGTGAAAGTTATGAACTGTCTGTTTTCGAGCCTCTCCACTGCTGCCCTTCGCTCTCGGCGGTCGATCGCCCCAAAATACCTAGGATTGTTTGCATTCACGGCTGTTTGCACCGCCGCACCGGCAATGGGTGCCGAGCGAATTTACGTAACTTACGGGCCGCTAGAAGAATCAGTTCCCATCGAATCTCTGGCACTCTTCGCCAAAGAAGGCAAAATAGACTCAAACTTGGACGGCTTCGCTCAGTACCTCAAAGAGTCTCAGCTAGCTGAGATTCGCAGCGCCCTGCAAGCGGAAGCTGAAATCAGCCCCGTGACGATCGCCCAATTCCTTTACACGCCTCAAGGAGAAGTGCTGCTGAGACGCTTGGGCCGAGTAATTCAAACCAAAGCTCGGCAGCCTGGATTTTATGCCATCCGAGCCGCCCTGATTTTAGCAGCCTCAGATCCCGAAGGCCTGACAATTCTCAACGTGCTGCGGAAATTCCCCACCTATGGCATCAGGATTGACATCGCCCGCGCCTTGGGTATCGCTAACGAGCTGACATCGCTGATTAACCGTTCCAATCAGACGATCGCCGGAGTCGCTCAATTGTCCGAAGCACAAGCAGCCTCTGAACCCGCCATACCGCCCGCCGCCATGCTGCAGCCCCAGCTACCGGGCCCCTATACTTGGAAAAAATCATCGGTAACTTTGACGAGTCCCAATCGCGTTAGCGAAGCCCTCGAAGAGGATCGCACGTTTGATATGGACATTTACCTGCCGCAGCGGAGCCCGCAACCTGCCCCAGTAGTAGTAATTTCCCACGGTTTAGGTTCCGATCGCCTTTCCTTTCAATATTTAGCAAAACACCTAGCCTCCTACGGCTTTGCCGTCGCCGTCCCCGAACACCCCGGCAGCAACGCCCAACAAATCCAAGACTTAGTAACAGGCAGAGCCAATCAAGTAGCAGAACCAGGAGAATTTGTCAACCGCCCCCTCGACATCAAAGACCTGCTCGATTATTTAACCAAACTTTCTACAACCGATCCTGCCTATCAAGGGCAGCTCGACTTGCAGCGAGTCGGCGTCATCGGCCAGTCTTTCGGGGGCTATACGGCTTTAGCATTAGCTGGGGCGGGGATTAATTTTGCACAGCTAGACAAAGATTGCGGACTCGAAAACGATACTTGGAACCTCTCCCTACTGTTGCAGTGCCGCGCCCGCGGCCTAGAGCGCAACCAGTACAATTTAGGCGACCCGCGCATCAAAGCTGCGATCGCCATCAACCCGATCGTCAGCAGCATTCTCGGAGAAACAAACCTCAGCAAAATCCAAATCCCAGTCATGCTAATCGCAGGCAGCGCCGATACCGTCGCCCCCGCTTTGCTCGAACAAATTCAACCGTTCACTTGGCTGACATCGCCCAACAAATATCTCGTACTGATGAACAACGGGACTCACTTCTCAACGATCGAGGAATCCCCTCAAAGCCTCTTTCTGCCACCACCACAGGCGATCGGGCCCGAACCAGCTTTAGCCCGCCGCTACCTCAGCGGACTCAGCCTAGCTTTCATGGAATGCTATTTGAACAATAAATCCAATTTCCGCCCGTATTTGGAGCCATCCTACGCTTTAAGCATCTCCAGAGACACTCTGGGACTGAGAATTTTGCGATCGCTCACCCCGCAGCAACTCCAGCAGTTCAGGATTTCTCCACCTGCTCGCAGGCCAGTCTCTCCACCTGTCCTCGCTCCTGTTCCTCTACCTTCTCCACCTCCGAGCGCTCCCGTTCGTTAGGGTTGAGGTGCGCCGCGTCTGCTGGCTGGCATATCTTGTCGCGCGGGGACGATCGCCCCTCTCTCTCCTTTCATCAGCTTTCCTAATCACAGTCATCAGTTTAACTGTCGCTACACCCCTTTACAAACGTTAACAATACCGTTAATAATAGAAACATCATCCGAACATTGACAACCAAATACAGCAATCAT
>NZ_JAUBTI010000044.1:0-51778 GCF_036702415.1 Microcoleus sp. D3_18a_C4
TTGAGCGAATGTAGAACTCATATTGGAGACTCCATTAAGGGCATTATTAGTAGATACACCCCGGAGTTATCTCATCAAACTTATTTAATAAATATGCGATTTTGGCAATTGACTTTTGTATGAATCGAGGTAATCTGAACTGAAGATAACACAGCCTAATTGCAGTTGATTCGAGCAGCCGTCAAAAGTTGTGCGAACTTTGTCAATCTCTCTAAGGATAGAGGCATTTTTTTGAAGTGCCGAGGTAATTTTATCCATGCAGTCAGATTTCCCAGCCTAAATTATGGCAACAAAATATCCACCTTCATTGATGCTGGAGCCATTGAATACAAAGCTCTTGGATGGGGAATTTGCGTATTCCGAGGCGCAAGTCGTTTCCCTTAAAGAAGTCAACATAGTGCGTCCTCCAAAAGTGAGTTTAGCGGTAGATACAGCCTTGGAGTCAGAGCTTTTGAAACTGCCAGCGACCTTGTTTATTTCATTCATTTTTATTTAACCTATCTATTAGTTTCCCCTATTTCTGCTGCACTGCCATCCGCAATCGCACGGAATTTATGTTCTGCGTGTTCTCCCTTACTTCCGGCAAACGCGCAATTACCGATCGTTCCGATATCCTGTTGGTGATACCACTTTCAAACAATAATTTAAATCTAGGCTCGTGCTTCAAACCTCGATAGCCATTAGTCATTCGGGTAGTGATGCACAGTAATGGTTTAATATTAAATCAACATAAATTTTTGAGGTAAAAGTATGAAAGGTTCTAAGTGTTAAAGCGATTGTTATATCAAAAAGGGAAAAAAATATTACGGGAAACAGCGATTTAAATGTAAAATTTCTAGTCGTCAGTTTATTGAGAATTCTCAATATAAACAGATTTCACTCCTAAACTAAAGCCTTAATTGAGCGGCTGATTTTTTTAAAATTTTCTTGAGCCGGAATTGCTAGATATACGGGGATATCCATTCGATGGCTTCAGAGTTATGTACAGGACTTATGCAGCTTACTTCAGAGAGCCACTGGTTACTGCTGTGCTGGAAGAAGTACGACAAGAGTTAGGTTTGGAAACAAAAAAACATACTGCTAAGAAGTTTGACGATAGTGGTCTGTAAGAATTAATTTTTTTAATTCCCTTATACGTCCTTCGGATTTTGATTGATCAATTTTTTTGAAGCATAAGATGAACGCTTGATTTTTGAAGTATAAGATGAACAAATGCTCATCTTACGGATAAAATCACCATTCGACTGGCAAAGGATTTGGAGCAGAGAGGACAACAAAAGCGATCGCATAAAAATAACGATTGTTTGAGTTAGCCTCTATCTTGATTCGCTTTCACTATACCTCCCTTATAGTCGAGGTGGTGGCTGGCTAAGACCTTCGCGTTCAAAACCAAACTGTGGCTTGATAGCTACCTTCCCAGTTTTGTCGATATAGCCCCATTGATTACCTATCTTTACCGCAGCCAGCCCTTCAGAAAAGTCAGAAGCATCATCAAACTTTGGCTTGATAACAAACTTTCCTGTCTTGTCGATAAAGCCTGATTTCTCACCAATTGTTACCACTGCCAATCCTTCGGAAAAGTCTGAAACATACTGGAACTGCGGCTTGATAACAATGTTGCCCGTCTTGTCAATATAGTTCAACTGGTTGTCAATGGTTGCCAGTGCCAGTCCTTCTTTAAAGCGAGAAGCACCATCAAACTGAGGTTTGATGACGATATTGCCCGTTTTGTCAATATACCCCCATTTATCGCCGATGCTTACTGCTGCTAGTCCTTCAGAAAAGTCAGAAGCACTATCAAACTGAGGCTGAATGACGATATTCCCCGTCTTATCGATATAGCCCAATTTACCGCCTATTCTTACTTCTGCGACGCCTTCGGAAAAGGAATAGGCAAACTGAAACTTCGGCGCGATCGCAATTTTGCCTGTCTTGTCAATAAAGCCCCACTGCTCATTAATATCGACTCGTGCTAACCCTTCGGAAAAATTATCAATCTGCTCAAGATCGAATTGCGGCTCGATAACGATTAAGCCCATTTTGTCAATAAACCCATACTTATTACCAATCATGACCTGGGCTAGCCCGTCTGAGAAGGGAGAGGCTGAAGTAAATAATGGCTCGATAACTATGCGACCCGTTGTGTCGATATAGCCGGATTTAGTGCCAATTACTACGGCTGCCAGTCCTTCAGAAAAGTCATCAGCATAGTCAAACTGTGGCTGAATGATAACTCTACCGCTAGGGTCTATGTAACCAACTCTATGAGCATCTGAAGTCACAATCCTTACAGAGGCTAGCCCTTCAGAAAAGCGGCTAGCAGGTGAAAAGAGGAGGCGCGGCTTTGGGCACGATTGAAGGCAGGACGGTATTGATGAAGAAGGTGCGGGGAGATTGGGTGGTAATGGAGGGGGAGTTGCTACGCTTGGATGCAGTAGGGGTTGTAGGGCGATCGCAAATCCCATTGTGGCTGCACCGACGATGAACCGAGCCAATACCCCTTTTCTCAACGTTTTGAATAGCATTAGGTTCTGACGCAGTAATTGTTCTGAGTGATGGCGGCTTTGACGCAAGCTACAGGGTTACTCGAATCCCGGTAAGCTCAATTGTTTCGGTTCTGCGGGTTCAGGTTTTGCCTTGTGGCTTTTCTTTTCAGTTTTACCTTTTGCCTTTTTCTTTGTATCCAGCTTCTCCCGTTCGGCGCGGATGCGTTCTAAGAGGACGGAGGCGGGTTCGTCGTTGGGGTCTTGCGGAACCAGTTCACCTCGGAAGGCTTTGGCAAGGATGGAGCGATCGAGTTGATCTAGGTAGACTTGGGCTTCTTTGTATTGCTGTTCAATTAGGTCAGCAACTTTGAAAAATTTATTGACTCTATAAACAATTTTTTCTTGTTCTTTTTTGGGAGGAATTGGTAAAGGAAGATTGCCAAGAGTAGTGATGTTAATTGATGCTAGGTTAGTCGTTTGATTGGCGTTAGCAAAAAAGTAAGCTTTAGCATACTTAGATTTAGTAGCAATCGAAATATAGCTAGAAGATACACCTGGGTAATACAGTCGCGCTCTGTAAATATGGTTCTGATGTATACAGTTTTCCAGATTATTTAACCAAACCGTACCTCTACCTAACTTGTCTCTATCTCCACCTTCGGTAAAGAGAATATCCCCATACTCTAAATGATATTTCTGCAAATCTTCTGGCAAGACCTCAATTTCCTTTATTTCATTTAAATCTAAAAAACCATCTTGAACATTTGCGACTCTTAAGTAAGGCAACATAATTGTTTTGCGATTACCAAATTGGCGTCCCTTTGTTACACCTCCAATAACATTGGATATATTAACTATCCTTTCCCAGCTCCACGTATCTGGTATGGCGGGAAGACTTGAAAGATCGATAGGTTCTATATTTTGTTTGAATGGCGTTGTTTTTTTACGCCCTTCTGCTTCAGACTTTTGACACTCTTGTTCATAGCGTCTATCACGTTCAGCACGAATGCGCTCTAACAGAACTGATGCAGGTTCAACATCAGGGTTTTTCTCTCGCCAATCAGCGGTGAGGTCGCCACGGAAAGCGGCGGCGAGGACTGATTGACGGAACTGGTCTAAGAGGGGAGCGATCGTCTCAAGTTCCTCCTTTACCCGCTGGCTTCGAGCCTTCAACGCCTCAATCTTGGCAACTATGCGGCGTTGTTCGTTGAGGGGTGGGACAAGTAGTTCTATACCACCCAACTTTTTGAGATAAATGCCTTTTTGTGCTGTACCTTTTGCCTTATCTAATAATTCCGCTTGTTTCCTTGGAGAGCGAAGTTGATACATAAGGAACTCAGGCGTAATACCAATTGGCGAAAGAACGGCAACGCTTCGCTGGAGAGTGAATGGTTCAATATTTTCTGGTACAGTCGTAGCTCGACCAATTGCACCAACAATTGTTAGGAGTACATCGCCAGGTCGTACCTTAGTTCTATTATTCTCTGTTTCAAATGCGATTTCATCAATGTATCTAAAATCATTAAAATTAATTTTTCCATTTTCTATATTTCTAGCACTGAGCATAGGTAAACCATGCTCTTGTTTTGAAGGAGGGTTGTGTGAACCATCAATCAGTTTCGTCGTAATCTGATTTAATGCTATTGATGACCAACCTTGAGGTAAATCACTATTTATTTCCACGCTCAAGCTACTTCCTCACCCTTTAACAATTCTGTCAGTAATCTCATCTATTCCATTGCCTCCTGTAACCTCAACACAAAAATGACACGCTCATTAATGCTTACTCTTTATTCTTGTTAATCGTCTTCCTATTCTAGAAGCGCGGTTTCAGTCTCTTCCTCATTGTCCAGCAATGCCGTCAGCGCCTCCATCTCCTCTACTGCCGTCTGTAACCTCATCATAATCTCAGCCGCAATAATCTCCGGTTCCGGCAAATCATCCCCCGATTGCAAACTCTCATCCCTCAACCAAGAAATATCGAGGTTATTCCCCCGCTTGGCAATCTCCTCACGAGTAAAACAGCGCCAGCGCCCCGTTTCCCCTTGATCTACACGCAGACTCTTCCCATTCGGGTCATCCCCATACGCCAACTCAAACTCATTAAAATGAGATCGCATCAGGGGTATCCGCTTCCCGAAACTGGGCATATTCGTCCGCAGGTCATACACCCACACTTCCTTAGTATTGCCCTTCTCCGTCGTCCCCCGCTGGAAAAACAGCACATTCGTCTTGACCCCTTGGGCGTAGAAAATCCCCGTAGGTAGCCGCAAAATCGTATGCAGGTTGCACTTATCCATCAAGTCAGCGCGGATATTGCGCCCCTGCCCATCTTCAAACAACACATTATCCGGTAACACCACCGCCGCCCGTCCTTCTGGTAGCAGACTGCGATAAACGTGCTGCAAAAATACCAATTGCTTGTTAGAAGTGGGATAAGTAAAATCATCCCGCGTTGGACTGCCACCTCCTTTCTTCGTGCCAAAAGGCGGATTCGTCAAAATCACCTTAGCCTTCGCCAACCGCTGCCCATCCGGTGAGAGAGTATCCCCCAACGTCACCTCCCCCTCAATCCCATGCAACATCATATTCATCAACAACAAGCGGTGGGCATCCTGCACCAACTCCATCCCATAAAACGCCTGTTGCCGTTGAAAAACCTGTTCAGCTTCCGAGAGGGTAAACAAGTCATCCGTGTGTCGTTTAACATAGCGGTCAGCCGCAATCAAAAACCCTCCCGTTCCCGCTGCTGGGTCTTGGATTAATTCCCCCACTTGCGGTTTAATCAAGGACACCATGCAGTCAATCAGCGGACGCGGCGTAAAATACTGCCCTGCCCCGGACTTCTTCTCACTGGCATTCTTCTCTAATAGCCCCTCATAGAGGTCGCCTAACCCTTCCTCCTTGGCAGAATACCAGTCCAACTTATCAATACTTTCGACCAGCTTACTTAAAATGCGCGGTTGTTTCAGCGCCGTTTGAGCGTTGGCAAAAATTGCCTGCACCCGTAGCGATGAAGCTTTAGATCCCAATTCCAGCAGCAGAGAGCGGTAGAATGTCAATTGTTCTATCCCTTCTTTCGCCGTCAAATCTGCCCAGCGTAACCCTTGGGGCAATTGGTCTTCTACCCCCGTCTCCTGCGCCATCTTGAGAAACAGCAGGTAAGTCAGTTCGGTGACGTATTGCAGGTAAGTAATGCCATCATCCCGCAGGACGTGGCACAAACTCCAGAGTTTTTGGACAATATCGGTCGTTGCGTTCACTCGGTTCTTGATTAAAATATGCCTTCAACAGTTTAGCAATTTTAGTAACTTAAAGATTGCCAAAACCAATTGTCTTTAACTTTAATAACTCCATTACCCATTGAATCATAAGGACGGGAAATATCTTTATCTGACCTGTAAATAAAATCAGCAGCTCCATCTCCAAATCCATAAGTCCGTTGCCGGAATTGAATGATTTTCGCCTCTCCTTCTTTAGTGATTGTGATATTTCCTCGAATGAACTTATTGCCTCTATTTGCAAGATAGCTATATCGGCAGGGAAGCTCGGCAAAACCCTCATTATTAGGAATCAAACTCCCGGAATCAACTAAAGCCACTACCGCTTCAAATTCCGATAACTTTGAAGTGAAATTTTTAGGCGTAATATAAGGGGTTTCGCTTAAAAAGATAGCCAAGCAAAACATTAAACTAATTCCCCAAGGAACTAAAGCGGCTTTTCTCTCCCGTGGCTCGATTTGCTTCCAAAAACTCCGATTGAGTACCAGTAGTGCAACTCCCGACCTCAAAAAAGTATAGATTTTCGGAAAAGCTATTGTAGGTATACTAAGCCCAATAAGCCAAGGATATAAGAGAGCTATTGTCCAAACTAAAGAAATCTTTATAGCTGAAATGTGTTTTCTAGCTAAGTTGTTATCTGAATAAATTGACCACCAAATCGGCCAGAGAAAGAGAATTATAAAAAATAAATACAAAATTCCCATAGTAAGAAGCCAAAAATCTAGCTTCCATTGAATAAATCGATCTCTCGATTGACAGGGAAAGAACTCTAACAGCAACATCAACGAACCAATAACCATTACTACCAGCGAAATTACCGTAGCTTTGGTATTGAATAGGGAGCGATGTTTAGGTATATTATCGGTACTATCCTTCATAGTCAGTTTGAAATAAAAAAACAAAAATATTCAGAACAACCCTGTGTGTTATCCTTAAAAAATTGGCGTTGCTGATTCACGGTATGAATCGACTTTTATCGGAAGTTACAAAACTCACCCTACTTGGCTTATATAGCAATCCTAAATGATTATACTCGTTACCAGGCTCTGTACTCGTTACCAGGCTCTGCCTGGTAACGCATATCCGGAGGCTCTGCCTCCATAGTCTGGGCCGAGGCAGAGCCTCTGGACATCGGTTCCCAGGCAGAGCTTGGGAACCAGTTAACCAGTTATTGAAACTGATTTAGGATTGCTATAGCAATCCTAAATCTTGAATTCATACCTGTATCCAGCAACGCCCTCTTAAAAATTTTTCTAATTGTTCAAATTCTACAAATTCTAACTTACATTGTCCCAAAGGTTACTGCTAATTTCCACTAAAATCTCCTCTAACCCCCCATCAAACGCTTTATTAATTCTCTCAAATCCTCCACCTTGAGCCTTAAAAGCTCCCCGGTCAAAAGCATCTCGGTCTACAATAACCTCTGTCTTCAACTGCTGACCAATTCGTTCCAACCACTTGCGCTGAGGTGCAGTCCAACTACGACTCGCCAAAATTTTCTTCATCGCCTTATCTACTCGTTCTCCATAAGGCACCAACGCATCTCCCAACGCCGCCTGCCGGATAAACCCGATAATCGAAGCAGCAATATCCTCATTTGTCATCTCCCGCCAGGCCACTTGCAGATTAGTTTCCGAGAATCCTGCCGCATCCAACAACAAACGCAGTTCCTTAAGTTGCGCCCTGGTCAAGTCACGCGGTCGCTGAGTCACCACCAACAGCGCCGGAATATTATTCAAATTCTCCCGCAAAAAGGCTCTAAAGCCATCCAAATAGTCTTGCGGTCGTTCGGCATCCCCATAGCCTCGTTCCACACTCCTCAACACATCCTGATGGCGGGAAATGATAACTGCTTGCATCCCGCCATCCCGTCGGTCTAACATTTGGGCAATTTCTTTTCTATCCCGCAACCACTGCGCCGCCTCACTGGGGCTAGATTCGCGTAAATGGCTTACCATGCCCTCAACAGGCATTCCCGCCAGCGTTTCAATTGCCTCCTTGCTGTCATCCGAGAGCGATCGCTTTTTGCGCTGTAACTTCGCCAACAGCTCATCAATAATACTCTCAACTGCCGCCGAATCTTGTACCGTCCCTAACTCATCAATCAACTGGCTAAACGAAAAATCGGGCTTATTGACCACAGGCTTCATTTCGGACACCTTTGAGATGGCGGTATAGATATCTACCGCATCAAACACCCGAAACACCTCTTTACCAATCTCGTCACACAGTCGAGTTGCTCGCCCCAACATCTGTTCGTAAAGTATCCGGGAATTCACCCGCCGCATAAACACCACGTTACATATTTCTGGGACATCAATCCCCGTCGTCAACAAATCTACCGTCACAGCAATCTTGGGATTGACCTCATTTTTAAAGCGGCGAATCAACTGCAACGGCTTATCGGCATTCCCGGTAATCTTCAGCACCGAGTCATCTTCGACGCTATCATACTTGTTTTCCAAAGCAATTTTCAGTTGGTCAACCACAATATCGGCATGATTGGTATTGACGCAGAAAATCAGAGTTTTTCCCGGTAACGCAGGGTCAATATTTTCCGCTAAATACTCACAAACCACCCGATTAAACTCTTGCGTTACCACCCGCTTATTAAACTGCTCAACATCAATGCGGACAGTATCCGGGGCGTGAACCAAATCTAGCCGCCCTGTTTTGGGGTCAAAAAACTCCATTTGGTCGCCTGGGTTCCAGACAATACCATCTTCAGAAAGGGCAGTCCTAATCCGATAGGGCGGTTCGTGGTCAATCAACCAGCCATCAATCACCGCTTCCCGATAGCTGTAAGTGTAAACAGGTTCTCCAAAGATTTGCGTCGTGTGTAGTGCTGGAGTTGCCGTCAGACCAATCTTCACCGCATCGAAGTAATCCAGCACCCGTCGATACTTCGATATGTAGTCGTTGAAGTCCCGGAACGTTAATTCTGTTTCGCTCAACTCTTGGTCAAGCAAATACCCCCGATGGCACTCATCCACCACAATGCAGTCATACTGGTCAACGGTTAGGATAGTCGTTTCATCCGAAGGGTAAAGCAAGCGTTTGACAAAGCTTTGGACAGTAGCGATATGAACTTTAGTATCGCTGTCAATGTCGCGCTCTCCCAATTCCTTAATCTCAAAAATATCGGAAAATGTCTGAAGACTCTCCATCCGAGTATCTTTAAACGCATTCTCCGCCTGTTCTCCCAACGCTGTGCGGTCTACCAAAAACAGCACCCGACGAAAGCGCTTAGTTTTTAACAACCGATAAACCAAGGCAATGCAGGTTTTGGTTTTTCCCGTCCCTGTTGCCATCGCCACCAAAAGTTGCCGCTTATCAGAGGCAAGTCCTGCCTCAACCTTCTGAATTGCCTTTTTCTGATACTCCCTCAGCGTGAAGTTGTAGTTAAATTCTTCTTGAGCCAGCTTCCGATGCGCTTCCTCAATGTTTTGTTCGAGTAAATCAAGCAATCCTTGGGGAGAATACCAACTTTGTAAAGGACGGCGCAAGTTTTCCGGACGGCGTAAGTCACAAAACCAAATACCGCTTTTCGTCCGCAGTTGCTCTAAAAACTCCCTACCATTAGTTGCAAAGACAAACGGCACTTTAAACTCACCCCAAGGACTGCCATCTGGTAAGGTTTCGTTCCCCTGGATTTGATAGCCCCGACTGTAGCGCTTCGCCTGGTCAATTGCTCCGGAAACGTCTTTACTCCTGCGCTTGGCTTCCACCACCGCCACAACTTGCAATCCCACAAACAACGCATAATCAGCGCGTCCGTCTGCTGTAGGATATTCTGAGATCGCTAAGTTTTTCCCCTTTTGAGGACGGGTGCCACTAGCATAGGTAAGTTCCTCTGAGTCTACCTCCCAACCCCCTGCCCTCAACTGAGCATCAATTAAACGACGTGTTTCTGGCTCATCCAGAACAACTTCCTTCTCCGCCTGCTGTGCTTGGCTAATGGTTTGTTGTAGAACTTCAGGGGGCTGACTAACAGCACTCGCTTGCAGTTGAGTCAGATGGTTCAAGGCTTCTTTTGCTTCTGCTTCAGCGTCTTGCAGCAACTGTTCGGCTAACTGCCTCAGTTGCGCCTCCTCCGCTACTTTCGCTAACGCCATTTCCACAGCCGTTCGGCTTTCGTTGGCTTGCTGCCGCAGCCGTTCTAACTCCTGCTTGAGTGCCTCGGTTTCTCTCACCGGGTCAGGTGGTGGAATAAACGCCCCAGCTTTAAAGTTCGTATCTCTACCAAAACTCTTGTGAAACCAGATACCCAGTTCCCTGGCCAACTTTAAATTACTTAATGCTGCGCGATGGTCGCCCGATAGGGCGTGGTTGGCATCATTTCCCGCGCGGCGTAACTCGTGGAAGAATTGGTTAATCTGACCAGGAAGAAAGCCCTTATCCCGTAAGCGGTTAAGTAACTCAATTTGGGATTCATCGGTGTCACTTTTGTAAAGACCAGCATTCGCGGCGACCAACTGCGCCAAAACTTCCCCAAACTGACGCAGTTTCATCAAACAAGTTACTGGGTCAGTGGCAAAGTATTGCTCTGCCAGCGTCCCTAAGCTTACTAACAGTGGTTCGTGAACCTTTAGGAAAGCAAAGTTGGGTGAATTGAGCGTGTTATCCTGTGACATTACTTAGTGTCTGTAGAGGACTTTTTTCGGCAAAGCAGTTTAACAACTGTGTTGCAGCGGACTAACGAAAGCTTCTAGTGCATCGCGAAAGTTACTGGTAGCTGCTGAACACGAACTTTATCCAGAAAAACATTTCGCTCAAATAGCTTTCTGATACTCTGCCATCTCCCCAAACGGCAACCGACAGCGATCGCATCTCCCATTCTCCCACAGCGCAGGTATCTTGAATTGTGCTTCACACTGGGAACACTTAGCTAAAAGCTTAAGCTGATGGCGATGATTGATGGCTATTACCGTTTAGCGGCGGTTGCGAGCGTCAGGGGTAGCAGTCGAATTCTATCTAGTCCGGGGAGTGCCTAGCAATCTCTAATCCCAGTTGCCCCATCCGTTTCTGGATGGGGCTTTATTTTTACCCGCTAGCTATCGTCCAATACTCCTAGCCGCTTACACACCACAGCCCCCCCAGGGACAGAACCTATTTTTACCCCCCAGCCATGGTAAACTTTTGTTATTGTAGACCGGGATGCGTTTGACCGGGGAGCGTTCAAGGCTCAAGGTGGAGGATTTGAGCGCTTAAACAAGACTTTTGAGGGGCGATTGGAAGAGATTTTGAGCCAAATTGCTAGCACGGTTTGGGAAGAGGCTAGCTAATTGATAGAACCATACTCAAAAGGTAGGGAGTGCACGCCATGATAGAGGTGCAAAAGCTATATACAGAAATCGGCTTTCGAGTTTCGGGCGAACTGCTTAAACAATTACATGATTGGGAATATTCAGTCGATAAAATAGTTTTTAAAGAACAGTTAGCAACTGGTTCTTACAAAGGACGCTATTCAATCGAGGGGTTTCTCCTAGAGATGATGAAACAGGCAGAGCAACAGGGGAAAATCATGCCTTACTACGGCGCTGGGGGAAGTAGTGGAGCCTGTGCCTATAAATTTCGATTAAATGGTTCTAAATGTAATTTGAGAGTTGAACACTTTCTAACAGGTGATGCTTTAGATTTAGAGGCAGATATAAAGGAAGCGAATACCCTACTCGAAATGGTAAGAGAGCCAGAGATTCAGTTTTCTTTTTTGCCATATGTGACTGATGAGGAACTTGACCACCCTTGGACTGGAGAGCGAAATTCCATGCTTGTTTGTAAGATTGCGGGGCAGGAATATGAGACTTTAAGACAGTGGAAAAACTGGAGCGATGAGCAAGCTCTTACACCCAGATATATTTATCAATTTGCTCAAGTGAGTCTGGGAGCTACAGGCTTTACCGTCAAAGTTGAAGATACGGAAACAGGTGATGTGATTGATGCTACTGACTACGATAATTGGTAGATTATAACTCTCTGTCATCACTCTAGGTAATAGTTCAAAATCTTTAAGGTCTTTTCTTATGGGTGGTCACATATATGATTTTTTTATTTACAATGAAGAAAACTACTTGTTACTTGAGATACAGCATCGCTTAAAGCAGCCCATTGATTGGATTGAAACTACATCAGAAGGGTATATATTTCCTGGTAAACTAATAAGTGAATTTCTAGAGGATGAAGGATTAGAATTAGCCGACGTGATAGAGGGAAAAGGCTTAATTAGACCGGAAGACTATGGAATGCAACCGTGTCCAATGAGTTTGGCGAATCGATATTCTTATTCTACTTATGAAATTACTGATGAAGGATTGTTTTTGAAAGAAATGACCATGGGCGACGTTGCTGATGGTCATAAACCCATACAAGGAGTTATGCCAACATTGCACCTAGGGCTGTCTTTCAAGGATAGCTTTATCTATAAAAATTTAAATATTTTTACTCCATTAACTGGAAGAGTTCTTTTATGTAAGGGTCTAAATTATTCATTGATTTCGTGTGGTCTTATACCCGATATTGCTTGCGAAACTCTTTTAAAAATGACTTTTGATAAGGGAAAATTAGTTTTAATTCAAGACCTTTCATTAGGTAATGGGATAGCAGGACATATGGAGATTCAAAGACAACGGAGTGAAGGTTTAAAAGGTTTGATTGAGAGGGTGGAACCAATCGGTTTACTTCCTCCAACAGACAATCTCTGAAGTGGAAATTGACTCTACACCTAACCTTTCACTAAGTAGACTTATTACTCACGTTAAACCTTAAAAGAGAAAAGAGTGAACGCAACGACTGATATTGTCCAAAAACTCTGGAACCTGTGCCACGTCCTGCGGGATGACGGCATTACTTATATAAAGCCCTATCAGGGATTGAAACCAAGCACACTTGATTCCGTTTGATTCGTTTTGATTCCTGCTTTTTTGACTAAAAAGACCAGCCGACACTCTGTTAGCGGTTGCCAAAGGCGATCGCCTGCTGCGACCAATAGGGGTTCTGTGTCCATAAAACAGGGTTAAAATACTTATCCTATCGTCCAAAAAATGGGTCGTTTGAAGATGTCTTATGCAGCAACTGGTTGTACACGGGAACAGCATCTGCAAAAATTTCGAGTCGAATCGTGTTTCGGTCATTCCTTTGAAATGTGACAAGGTACAAAGTCTCTCCTGTCTCCTCACTGAATGGATATTGTGGTCGATCTACAGTTCCTCTTACTTCAGATCCTGAAGCGTTAATCTTTTTGCCGTTAACTCGATTGATTCCTTTAAGAACATAAGCTCCGGGTTCCCAATAAGAAAGCTTAATTGTCCATTCTTTTGAGGCGAATATTCCCGTTGAAAGTGGACAATTGTTAATTTATTTATCGCCAATTACCGAGAGCTTGCAAGGTTGAGATTGTGCTATATTAACAGGCTGTGACAAGGCGATAATCAATGGAATAAACATAGACTTTTAGATGAAACTATTAGAAGTATATACGATCAATATGGATAGTTTGGATCGCTCTGTTTTGGACTGTCTTTTCCTCAAGACCTTCAACTTAAATTGCATCCGGATCGCCCGCTAAGTTATCAGATACAGACCACTAGAATCATTGGGTTTCGCGTGCAGATACCTGCTAGTTGTAGCAATCGAGGCATGGCCCAAAGTTTGGGATAACAAATGAATCGGGGCCCCACGGTTGAGCGCGTGACTGGCGTGACAATGCCTCAACCAATGGGCGCTAGTCTTCTCAGAAATTCCCGCGCGTTTAGCAGCTTCCTTTACCAAGTACGTGACAGAAATCCTGTGCAAGCGGCCACCGTTAGTCGCTTTCCGACTCCTGAAGATTGGCTCAGAATTTCCAGCATCCCCTCTGCTGTTCAAAATTTCCCTATATAAAGTCTTTGGCAGTAGCACCACGCGAGTCTTGCCACCCTTGCCATAAATCAAGAGTTGCCCGTTTTCAGCATTCGGACTCAAATCCTCCCAGTTCAAATCGCACAATTCCGAAGCTCGGAGTCCGGCGTAGTAAAAGGTTTTGAGAATCAACTTGTTGCGCTCGCACGGTTCCAGAGCAATCATCGTCAACACCTCAAGCTCAGAGAGGATTTTCTGCGAGAGAGTATCCTTTGGTTTGGGTGTAACTAGCGCAGCAGCAGCGTTAACTTGAATCAGCCCAGTGCGGTGGCCGAAAGACTGTAAACTTTTGACAACAGATATATAGGTACGGCGGGAAGAAGGAGATAAATCGTTTTTTTCTAAAGTATCAGCGAAATATTGAAAATCTTGGAGAGTCAACCACTGAAGCGGTTTATCAGTGGTAGTTAATAACAAATTGGCAACACGACGGTAGAGATCCGCCGTATTTTCAGACTTGCCATGAGTCCACAAATCAATTATTTCGGCATTGTCCGTGCCGGGAGCGATGACTTGGGGAGCCGGTGGATTGGAAGCTGCAAGTGTCATTTTAGGCATTCTTGAATAGTACATTATGCTGGTTATGTCATATTCCTCGATTTTAAATGGCCCCATCCGAGGGCTGGGATGGGGCTACACAGCGTCTTTGCGACGAACTTTAGCATCTTAAGTTGGGCCAAAGCCGGCTGTCGTTTGATTTTCGGATTCTAGGACTCGCGCTGGGATATGCTCGCTTTGCGGGGGCCCGGATTGAGTCGAGGTGCCAGCGTAGCCGCATGATATTGCAGGTGGCCGGCGACAACCTTGTACCCGTTACTGTCTCGCACCAGCACGCCTGGGAGTTATCAAGCCGCCGTGAGCCAAACTCAACTCGCCTGCTATTTCTAGTTCGTTGCGATCAAAGTTACTGGTAGGCAAATCAGATACTATGCGCTTGACCGAGACTAACGAGAGCATTAGTTTCTTGGTGGAGATCGGCTTAGCCGTAAGCACTCTCCGTAGTTGGTGCGGTAGCGTCGGTGTGGCGATCGATTCTGGGGCGGTCGGAGTTTTTTCGGGCACTGGTTTTGTTTGTACTAGATAAATACTAGCACTATGCCTAGTAGACATTTAGTAATTAAGCTAGTTTTTGTGTCTAGTATTTCTCAGGAGTCCATGCTAGTATTTTTGTCTAGCTTATGTACTAGATACCGCTAGCGATGGGAGGGTTCGCTAGTGGTCAGGCAACTGTTGCTGATAGTCTTGGAGCTCGCTGAGCTTGGCTTGTAGCGCTGCGATTTGGGCATTCGTGGCGTCGATTTTTGAGGCGATTTGAACGAACTTGTTGGCTAACAGAGTCATTGTTCTTCGTCCTTTGGTTGTGTGTGCTGGTTGTGAAGCGTATGTAGCGAGCGGTTTGTGTCGTTTCCGTTTCGCTCTAACAAATACTAGCATAATGTCTAGTATTTGTTAGAGTATAGACACTAGACAAAAAGCCCAATTAAGATGCTAGATAAAAAGCTATTTTTGTACTAGCATAATGTCTAGTATATTGAGCATTTAATGTCTAGTATTTGTTAGAGCATAGACACTAGACAAAAAGCCCAATTAAGATGCTAGACAAAAAGCTAGAGGCGCTAATTTTAAGCTAGCGTGATACTAGACAATTAAATAGCATTATGCTAGACTGTGGCTAGTTTATTACTAGACAAGACTATGACGAGCAAAACCAATAAGCCCGAAACCCCTACAAATAAAAGGCTTCAACTCAATTTGAGACTGGACGGACGGGAAGACTTGCTAGAAGCTATCAAGACCACTGCCGAAACCAACGGCTTAAGCGTCAATTCTTGGGTTGTGGGGTTGCTGGAGTCAGCGACGGGGATGAAACCTGCTAGTGCAGCGCCGACAGGTGGGGATTTAGAATCAACCATCGCCAAAGAGCTAGACAAGTTGCTAGCAGAGAAGTTAGCCAGCTTTGAGGAACGGCTGGGAAAATTGAGTGCCTGATCGACGGCAACGATGAATCGCTCAGGCTTGAATTGCAGGCTGATGTAGGTTGGGTAGAGCAAGAATTGAATGAGGTTCGCGGCGATTGCAGGGTACTCAAGGAGGAACGCGACGAAGCCCGCGCGGACTACGCCAAGCTTCTAGAATCTAGTACCGCAGTGGCGGACAATCTGCGAGAGGATATTCGGCAATTGCGATCGCAACTCGAAGCCGAACGCGCCGATCGAGCGCAACTCGAAACCCAACTCGCAGAACTGCAAGCGCAACTTGCAACACTGACAGCCGATCGTGCCGCTTCCCAAGCCGAACTCCGATCGCAACTTGCAGCAGAACGCACCGATCGCCAGCAACTCCAAACCGAATTAGCCAGCACACGGGAAGAACTAGCAAAACTTAAAGAAAATCCGCCGCCTGCTACTGCACAGAACCCGCCACCAGCGATCGAATTACCAGAGGCCGCCGACTTGCTCAACCAGTTGAAAGCTAAGCGGAAAAAGTCGAGGGCGGACTTGGCAGACGTTGAGGAAATCTTAGAAATCCTAGGGGGGGATATCAATTAAGGTATGCAAGAAATTTGGACATATATAGAATCTTGGTTTTATGCAAATGCCCCCAAAGTCCTCGACACTTTGCAACCTGGAGCTTCTGATACTCAAATCAAAGCAGCAGAAGATTTTCTTTCTATCCAATTCCCGGCAGAGGTTAAGGCTTCTTATCGTATCCATAACGGGCAGTCAGATGATGGCTATGGCTTTTTAGAAGGGAAGGAATTTCTCTCTTTAGAGCGTATACAAGAGGAATGGGCGGTGTGGAAAGAACTTTTAGATGCCGGGCAGTTTGAAGACTTTAAAAGTTCCCCTGATGCAGGTATTCGCTCTGATTGGTGGAGTCCACAGTGGATTCCGCTAACCTATGACGGAGCAGGTAATCATGATTGTCTAGACTTGAATCCTGGTGAGGGTGGAAAGCGTGGACAAATTATTACAATGTGGCACGATGAACTTGAAAGGCAAATTGTTGCGCCAAGTTTTAGGGAGTGGTTGGAGCAATATGCTGAAGGCTTGAAATTAGGACAGTTTGTTTTTTCCGAGGAAGACGGAGGTATAGTCAACGTAGATGATATGTAAGCTGCCACGTCAACTCACTGGGCAGACTTGAAAGGGTTTTGACAATTAGCCTTACAAAAATTTACAACGTGACTCAAAATTTGAGAAGGAAGAACTTAACTACGAATTAAAGGCATTGTGGATGCGATCGTAGATTCTTTGGAATAGTTAATTGAACTCAACCGATCGCCCGATCGCCCAAAACAGAAAACCCCCCGGCGATGTCGGAGGGTTTTTTCACAATGGGTAATCGATAACTGGTAACTGGTAACTGGAATCACCCTTTACCCTAATTACGGGGGTAAATGAGCAGTCGTACAGAAACTTACGCTAAGGCTGAAAGTTTTACTGGATAAGCATTCTGGGAACTACTATTTTTGTCTCTCAAAAACTTAAAGAATTGAAAATTAAGCTGTACCAATTAGAGCATAGGTTTTTTGGTACAGCTTTTTTGTACGGCACAGTAAGGATTTGAGGCTTTTAAATTTCAGACAGATCAATTGGTACAGGTTTATAAGAGGCGAGCGCAGTATTCAAAACGACTAATCAATTCCTTAGCGTAAGTTTCTTTACGACTGCTCATTTACCCCCGAATACTGCATCGAAAAGTATTTGTTGAGTTTGCTAAGTCTGCTAAAACTGCGAGGGCGATCGTTCGCCTCATTAAATTTTTGTTCAATACCGATCGTGTTGTGGCTCTACAATACAAATGCTCCTCTTTATTGGAGAAGTTTTTTATATTTGGGTATAAATATATCTCTGAACATTGCTATTGCTACCAGCGATCTTTGCTTTTTGTGCAAGCTTCCTCTCTGGCATAAGTTTGAGTTTTCATGCGTTTTTTGTTGCTAACAAGCCCCCAAAATCAGCTAACAATTAAGCTTAGTTTGCACAAGTTTGCTCGCACATTCTCATAAAAAACCGCGAAAAACGCATGAAAAGGCATGAAAACTCAGCCCCAAAAAGTTAATTTTGAGGTTTTTTCCTGTCCCGGTACACTTAATATCAATTTAATAATTTAACAGCAAGCTCTACACTCCCCAATTTAAGCAAATGTAGCAGAGGCAAGCTACCAACTGTAGCATTTATATTCGTTTCATAGGAGCTGTTCTTGCTTTCTACGGCTGTCCTCAAGCTCTCTAATGCCAGCACTTACCTCTTGCTGCTATTGTTAAGAACAAGCAAGGAGCGTGTTTAAAAGCCCGCCGCCGTGCTATTGACCGACTTGGACTGTCGTAGGTTAAAACCCACCGACTGAACCTACTAGCCCAGGAGGAACGAACTTGGCGGGAACAGTTGAGTCGAAAAGTAGAAGTCACTCCCGAATTGGTATCGGTGTTGCTAATTCGCTTAGGGTTGTAGGATGGAAATTAGATGTGGACGATTAATTCATACAAGATTTTTGCTCTAAGAACGCCAGGGGGCGATCGCTTCGCCGAGTTTGTTGATGCCTTAATCAGGGCAGAAGCATACATTCACAGCCTACCCCAATCCGAAATTGCTACAAACCTGCGGACAAATCTCGGTGATGGGGGCGTGGATACCGAACTGCGCCAAGCAATCCCTAGTCAAACAGGGTGGACTAATTTCCCTACTTGTTGGCAATACAAAGCTACTCAATTTGCAGGAATTTCAGCATCAAATTTACAGGAAGAAATCAATAAATCTTACTCCCAAGAACTTATAAAAAAAGGTTATGGTTATCGTTTTTGTATTGCTGATGACTTAACACCAGAAAAGAAAAGAGATTGGGAAAAAATTCTGAATGATGAAGTAAAAAAGCTGAAGGCTTCAGCCCCAGATGCGAGAGTCATTACTGCATCTGACTTAGCTGCATGGGCTAGCCAGATTCCGGCTATAATCGTTCAGTTTTGCCAAACCGAACTGAGCAATTGCATGACGCTTATAGACTGGGGAGAAGAAATTGTAGAACTGACCCCAAAATGTGTTGAAATACAAGACTGGGTTTCGATTAAGCAGCAGATCGTAGACCATGCTAATTTTGCCAGTACAAGTAATTCTGTTATTCAGCTCATTCAAGGGGAATCAGGTGTCGGCAAAACTAGACTGGTTTACGAATCTCTATCGGGTCTAGAAGGCGCTCAGTCATTAGTGCTTTATACAAAAGATAATGCCGCGTTAACCATTGCCTATTCCTTGATTCGCGATCGCTCAACCAAAGTTATATTAGTAGCAGATGAATGCTTACCTGAAACTCAATCAGAACTTAAGCTTCGGCTTAATAATGTTAGAGACAGGGTGCGGGTTATCTGTATCGACAATTCTGGAGAATTTATTCGTAGTTTCTCCGAACAGCTTTGGCTGACTCGCATACCGGAAGCTGATGTCGAGCGCATTTTAGAGCAAAATTTCCCAACAGTCCCTTTAGATCGTCGCCATGTTTATGTAAATCTATCGCGGGGATTTGTCAAGCTGGCAGCAGATCTCTGCAATCAAGACTCGCAGATAGTAGCCCGAGGAAATTTTAGCTCAATTTTGTTAGATGTAAGAAGCTACCTGAGAAACCGCTTAAATAACGATGAAAAATTACGGGTTGTGGAAGCGATCTCACTTGTCTGGAAGGTGGGATACCGCGAGGATGTCGAAGAAGAATTTAACAGCTTATGTGAATGGCTAAACTTAAATCGAGAAAAAACTTTAGAAATTGCCTGGAAATTAAAAGATGTTCCTGGGTTCGTTTCCTATGCCGGTCGTTACATTTACCTAACGCCTCAAATTATTGCTCGAGTTGCTTTTGAAGGTGCGTGGGAAAGATGGGTCGCCTACGATCCGCCTGCATTTCTTTCAAAAATTCCCCCGGGGCTTCTTCAATCTTTTCTCAAGCGCGTATCTATCAGTGCTTCTCAGGAGGTACGCCGCATTGTCGGAGACTTTTTTCGCTCTTGGTCTGCCCAACTTCAACCGCTCGATCTAATTGATATCGAGCGAGTTAACCGGCTGGTAGTTTTGGTAGAAACCAACCCCGGTGATTATCTGCCAAGACTTGTTGTACTTATCGAGCGAGCGTCTCTGGAGGAACTTTTAAAATTTTCTGGAGGATACCCAAATACCCGACGTTCATTAGTCTGGCTAGCGGAAAAGATGGCTAGTTTTCCTGAGTTCTTCCCCCAGGCAGAGTCCATTTTAGGGAAGCTAGCTATTGTCGAAACGGAGCCTAATCTAGTCAATAACGCCACCCACATCTGGCAGCAATTATTCCGCATTCTCAACTCAGGGACAGCGACCCCTTTTGCTGAAAGACTAACTTTATTAGAACGTCGGTTATTCAATCAAGATGAAGGACAGATAACTCTGGCACTCAAAGGCTTTAACAAGATTTTTGAGACTGGTAGATGGCGGGGTGTTGGTTCTTTTATAGTCTCTGGAAGAATTGCCCCTGAAGAATGGAAACCTGGGAATCAGTTAGAGATTAGGTCATGTGAAGAATTAGCACTCCATCTTTTGTTGAAGGCAGCAAACAGCGCTTTGCCTTATCTTCAAAGTGGGGTTCTACATATTGCAATACAAAATATGCGCTTTTTCTTGGCTAATGGCTACTTAGAGCAGATGAAAGCACTTTTCCCCACAGGTACTATACCACCAACATTCCTGTTCCCATTGATTAGGAATGTGGAAGATTTCATTGAAGATAATTCAAATGCTTCCCAAGAAGTGCAGGAATTGAGGGGGGATGGGGGAGATTTCATTAATGATGATTCAAATGCTTTTCAAGAAGTGCGGGAATGGTTGCAAACCCTCATTCCTAATGATTTTCATGGAAAATTGATTGAAATTGTGGGTAAATCGCTCTGGCACTATTTGGATCGAAATGACCAAGAGGCTTGGCATCGAGAAATCGAAAGTCTTGCCAGACAGCTTTGCGATCACCAAGAACTTCTCCAATCCAATATGGAGTGGCTTTGTTCGCCCCAAGCATTGAGTGTGTGGGCATTAGCTGATGCAATGGGAGCCTACGATACTAATGCAGGTTGTTTGAACATTATTATGCGTTCACTAGCAGAAAATCACGCTACTGGTTTAGCCAGGGAATATATAGCAAGTTTGGTTAAAAATTACCCTCAACATACTGATGTTGTGAATGCCTGGATCGACCAGTTTGAAGCTCAGTCTCCCGCTGTTGCTTATGAGTTATTTAAAGCAGGCGGTGATGCCACTAGAGCAGTTCAGAGAGCATTAAATCTAGTAGACAAGGGAGTTCTGCCATTAGAATATCTCGGTGGTTTTGTCGCTGGTATGCCTCACAGACTACTTTCTAAAGATGAATTCTATGAAATTTTAAAGAGGTTAATGAACTCTTTAGAAAAGGAGAAAAGTATCCCTACGATTCAGATAGCTATTAAACTTGTTGCCTATCGGTTAGAGAAGGAGCAAACGGATAATCTAAGGAGTATTACAGACCATGCCTCTATTCAAAGTTTAATATGGACACTTCTCGAATTCACGGCAGTGTTGAGCTTTGGAGAAGCTTACTACTGGGCTAAAGTTCTGAAAAGCCTGGCTCCAATTGATTTTGATCTAGCTGCAAAAATTGCTACTTTAGCGTTGGTTGGTAATGGCAGCAAACAAAAGGATGATGCCGAAGTAATTCTGGTTGAAATGGCTCAATCTAATCCAGATATAGTAATGCAAAAATTGGGAGAATTGATACTTGATGAAAAGCAAGGATGGCATTTTTTTATCGAAAAATATCGTTTTCTGATCCAATCACTTCCTCTTGATGCCGTAAAAAAATGGCTTTTGTTAGTGGGAGTAACTGGAGCGCAGCGTCTTGCCAAAAACCTGCGGGTTCCTTACCTAGATGAGAAGAACCAACCTGTTGTGCCACCTCTGACAGAGTTTATTTTATCAGAATTTGAGGATGATGAAGATACTTTTCAAAATTTCTGTCGTGGTTCTCACAGCTTACAGGTTTATAGTGGCGATATAGCATCCCAGAAGCAAAAAGAAGCTGAAATAGCCAAAATTTTTCTGAATCATCCCCTGCGGAGAATTAGGGAATGGGCGGATTACGAAATTGATAGCTGTGAACACCAGGCCAAGTTGTGGCATCAATTTGATGAAGAAAGCCAAATAGATTAACTACGAAGCGGCTTTAAATGTAAAGCCATATTCATATAGCTTCTTGAAAAGTTCAGGCGAGCGCCATAAGATTAAGATGTTAGTAGAGCGATCATTTGACCGGATCGCACTTTATTTAATTACAGTCAGAAAAACAGAAAAAAACCCCTGCATGGGAGTGCAGGGGAGAGCAAATTACGGTTTGGGGGGTAAATGAGCAGTCGTAAAGAAACTTACGCTAAGGAATTGATTAGTCGTTTTGAATACTGCGCTCGCCTCTTATAAACCTGTACCAATTGATCTGTCTGAAATTTAAAAGCCTCAAATCCTTACTGTGCCGTACAAAAAAGCTGTACCAAAAAACCTATGCTCTAATTGGTACAGTTTAATTTTTAACTCTTTAAGTTTTTGAGAGACAAAAAAAGTAGTTCCCAGAATCCTTATCCAGTAAAACTTTCAGCCTTAGCGTAAGTTTCTGTACGACTGCTCATTTCACCCCATTACCAACACTATAAACGGCTTCAGGAGTTTTGGCGATCGGTTTTGTCGTGCCGCTGTTTCAAGAAATAATCAATTTTCTCTTTCGCTTGTGTCCGAGTTCCTTCGCCCGTACAAAAATATCCGTAGCTTAGGCAGTGAATTTCCCAGCGCGACGGCCAGAGAAAGCAGAGAAAGTCGTGATAAAAAAAGATACTTTCGATCGGGTCAATCGGGCCCATAGTGTTAGTTATTGGGTATTGGCTATTAGTAGAGTAGCTACCACTATTAGCCCGCGCCACGATGCCAAATCACCTCTAATACCGTAGCGCTCGTTTATATTGTCGATGTTCAGCGGGCGATGTTCAGTGCTGTCAACTGATCAGCATTTAACTGCTGAAGTTGCTGTGGGGGTTGCCAGCGTCTGCCTAATATTTCTCGCATTTCAAAAAGCCCGATCGGGCGCTTCCACTGCTTTGGCTCGCTGACCCAAATACCCACGCCACAAATGGTATTTGAATAATAGGTGTCAAATTCCGATTGCGTAACGTAGGCGAGCTTACCTCGTTGTGACTGCTCCCACAAACGCTCAATAATCAGAGGTTCACGTTTGACAACTTTAACCGTACCGATCACTTTTCCTTGTGGCAAGGTTGAGTAGATAACTAAGTTATCGCCTGGTTTGAGTGATGCGCCGAAGTTGCCTTTGCGTAGCTCGATCGACTTGGGATTATGGGAAAGGAAGAACGTAGATGCCCAACGTGGACGGACTGAAATTAGAAACGTGCGATCTGATTTCGTTTTCATTTCCCCTTCCCCATCAAGTTTAGAAATGGATTCAGAATCATCAAGCACACGGTCGAGAGCCTTAGATAATTGGAAACAATCAGACGTAATGGCGACGGAGTTCGGGAGTCTCCATTTAGGTTCCAAAACATATCTCGATGAATCAGTTTATGCGCTTCCGGCGAAAGAGGGACGCAATCTCTAACAACCCATTCATTTCGTAAGTTTTTGTAATGCAAATGGTGCGCGTGTGTTGCTGGTTTCCAGGGATGTAGCGCACACCGCTTACCTGTTGCTGCGAGTACGTTGTTGCTCTTTTTGCGCCAATTCACGGATTGAATATAGGTGATATATTCTGCACTTCTAGCCATTGTTTTGTCCTCTTTTAGTGGATATAATGTCACCCCGATTAATGCTTATTAGTCGTCCAAATCATCCTCGCTCAAGTCATCCTCGCTATCACTGATTCCCTTGAGATTTTTCAGCATTTTTCTGGCCTCTACGAATAGCTGATGATTGCGCCCGCCACGGGTGACACCCCAAAGTACCCAAATCGTTTTCTTGAGTCCTAATTTTTGCTCAATAACAAGCTTTGCTAGTTCGAGTTTTTCTTCGTGTTCCAGGGGAGAATCAGGGGCGAAAACTGGTGTTTGGTGTGTTCCAGCCTTGATCGCCTCAAACATAGCTGAAATGCGTTCCGCTCTTGTTCCGTAAGGCGTTCCGGGATTCTGCGAGCCTGTTCCGAGAGCGTCTAAAGGCGTTCCAGCCTGTTCCGAGATATCAGAATTCGGAACAGTCGGAACATCGTCAAATGATGGCTGGTTGCCTCCAAAGCTCAATTCAATTTCCGGCATCAAACCTAATACTGGGTTGCCAATTGTGGAGAGGATGACTGGGGTTTGCTCAGCCATCGAAATAGGAATTAATTGCTTCAAATCAGAGGTTAATTTGTCTCTGGTATCCTTGCTGGCGATGACTCTTTGATTGTTTAACAACTGTTCAATTACTCCATAAGAACCTTGCTCCTCATCATTGCTCGTAGTTCTCACCAAACCTTGAGCTATGAGCGCCAAATTGAGACGGATGTTTGAGTCAGCGACTCCACTTGATGCAAGGTTAAAAGTTTGGGTGCAAATAAAATACCCCACATTGTACTGACCGCCAACAGTCGCGATACTTCCCAACTTGGAAGCCTTATCTTCCCATAGCTGTGCATTTCGTTTCTGCACTAAGCACTGGTGAGTAGCAAACCAATCTTCGAGGATTAATTTAATTGGTCGATTGCGGTAGGTTTCCTCGGTTGCTGGTTGGGATTTCCGACTCTGCAACTTCGCGTAAACTTCGTCCAGAAACTTCATCGACTCCTCTGGAAATAGCGGGTCAAATATGGCAATTCGGTTGCGAGGAACGCCGGGAAAATCTTCGTATTTTTGGGCAATCACGTAGATTTCAGCCTGCGGAAAGCGCGTCTTTGTGTCTCGCAGCCACTTGTGCAGAGTGCGAGTTTTGCCAGTGCGAGTAGGGCCAGCTAGGAAGATTGATGTATTGATGCCCGCTAGGGAATTTAGGATTCTGGCTGCTATTTTCCGAGCTATCTCAAGGTTGGAGCTTAACTCAATTATCGCTGCTGTTGAAGATTCAACCTTGTCGCTAGGGTTGTTAATGCCGTCAAATGTTTGTGTCCCCGTTAGCTGAAGTTGAAAGGGATTCTTTTGGTTCCGCAGAAAAGCGATATATTCTTGCTTTTTATCCTCAGACAATCCCGCAGTTTCCGCCTCGAAAACTGCTTCCTCAGCTTCCATTTGAGCAATTCTGATATCGGCTTCACCCAAAACTTCACACTGTTTTAAAACCACCGCACAGTCATTCGCGACCGCCTCCACATCGCCCTCGGCCTGTACTTCTTTAATCCTCATTGCCCGGTAATCTTCCAGCAGCTCAGTACGAGCCGCCAGTTGACCTTTTGCTAGGTCGCGTTTTTCGGTAAGAAGCTCATAGTTTGCAAGCTGACGCTCGGAGTTTTGCAGACTTCTCAAGCCAACACCTGCAATCCAAAAACTGCAACCAGCAAGCGCCATCCATAATGCTTTATGTGGATTTGTGGCGGGTATTTGCTTATGGAAAATTAGGTTGGGATTAGCCTTCCACTTCTCTGCGTGGTACTCGGTCATTATGTAGGGTTTGCCTGCCTTATCAAGACATTGCAAGGCTTGTTTGTTACGGATGCAAAGTTGCACCCGATTGCTTGCCGTCCCCTGGATTGCGGTTATCCCGCTATACACCCCCAGCATCAGTGCCAAGCCGACTGCCGACAGCTTAGCGCCAACCGGGAGTCTTTCAAAGGTCAGAAGTAGTGCGCGGTTTGACTTAAGTAATTGAGCGTGTTTTTCGGTTAATGGTGTCATTACTTGCTCCCTCCTTTGGCTTTGAACATTAGGCAGAAAACGATAAGCACAAGCGCAATTGAAGGCAAGTAATCAAAGTTGCTAGAAGTTGGTTTTTTTACCGTCTGAATTTCTTTTATACCTGTCTCCAGACGTGGTTCTACATCGCTTACTTGCTGCGATTCAGATAATGGTTCAGCGAGACTAGCAATCATGCCAAGCGTCACTCCAACGCCGACAATTGCAGTAGGTAAGCGATGCTTAGATTGCCCGGTAATCTTGGCTGCTAAGTAAATCTGGTAGATACCAATTGCAACAATTGACCCGCCTGCAACCTGCATTGAATGGAACATAAAAACCACTGCCGAACCTAAGACTGTGGGCGCTACTACTTCACAGAGATTGGCAGCGTCCCGGTACTGGCGCTCGGCGTTGGTTTCCTCTGGCTGCGGTTGGTCAATTGTTGGTGCTGCTGTAGTTTGATATTGCTGCTGTTGCTGTTGTTGGTGCTGTCCCCCCACAAAAGAGAGGGGACTTGCCCCGATAAAACCTTCGTGCATAGTCCCCTCACTTTTAACGGTTGTTGAAATTCATTACATTCGCAAACCAGCCCCCAAATCCTCTAGGCGAACCAGTTGCCGACACGCTGGCGCTGTTGTTGCTGGCAGATCCAATAGTCACTGGCACTTTCTCCTGAATCCCTTTATCCGAGCCGACTGTTGCGCGACTGAGCAGCTTCTGTCGGCGTTCTCGGAGCGATTCTTGAATTGTTTGCCTTTTCTCTGCCACCTCACCCCGATTTGCGATGGCTTCCATCTTGTTCTCGTGTCGCCAAAGCTCGGCCTGTAAGTCGCCTGTGAGCTCGGAAGCAATCTCGGCTAGTCCGTGCTGACGCTTGGTTTCAATCTTCAGCATCGCTGCACGGTCTTTCGCGTCTAGTTGCTCCATCTCCGAGCCGAATTCCGCATTGAGCTTGCGAATTTTAGCGATGGCATTTGCAACTTTGGAGCCGAATTTTTTCCTAATTTCTGTCCATCTGACCTGACCATCGCTGATTTTTTCCAGCGACTCTAAGTAGCTTGTAGCGTTATCAAGGAAGGGTTCTAAAACTAAGGCAAGCTGTTCGGCATTGGCTGCTTTATCTGCCATCGCTTCAAGCTTCGTAACATCGCTCAAGTAAGAGAGAATGTCCGCCTCGGTGTCAGCCCACTCGCCCGCCTTCTCGTCAATGTATGGGCTGTGACCTGCTGCGGGGTTCCTTATTGCTACGCTGCTAGTGTCTCGTCCAAAATCCATAGTAAAATCTCCTTAGATGATTCCCCCAGCGCAAGCTAGGGGATGATTTACGCGGCCAGCCGATTTACTTTCTCAGGGCGATCGGCTGGCTTTGATTTGTCATTTGGTTGAGCTTGTCAGATACTCGATCGCCCGCCGGATGACCAATAACGGGCAGAAATTCACCGCGTCGCCAGCTTTCCGAAAGTTCGATCGCCGTTGCCAAATCCAGTCCAACGGCCATAAATTGGCACTCCGGGAATCCGAGGTTATCGCAATTGATGCACGGACGCTCTGGCTCATCGGTAACAGGCGGCTGCAACATTGCCCAGATTTCTGGATTGGATTCAGACGTAATTTCAAAAACTTTGGTCATTGCTCAAGCCCTCCTATTTAGAAACGCTTCCAGCATCATCTGAATTCAGATTAATGCTGTTGTTAATCGTGACGTTTCCGTGAATAATTGTCGGTTCCGGGACTCGTTTTGCGCCAGATTGATAGCCTGTGTCAAAGCCAACTGCAAAGACAAGAGCATTGGTCAATAACGCACCGCTAACCATTATCTTTGTCAGGTTTTTGTCGAAGTCTTTGTCATCATCAAGCATCGCCTAAACCTCCTCAGATTTCACGTCAATTGCATCATCACCGTCTTTCGACAAATCCTTGCGTGTTGGTGTTGGTGTTGGTGTTGGTGTTGGTTGATAACTGTGCCAGCGATAAAATCACCCTCGATTTTCTCGACATAGTTACCACCGTTCGTGTTAATAACCCGTTTGCCGGGTTTACCGTCTTCAAACACCACACCGTTAATAATTCGTACCATTTTTACTCCCTCAAACTACTAATTTGACCAACTACTGCAATCGCTACAGCATCCGCTACACCTTCATCTCGCAACTGTAATGCAGCAGCCTGTATAGCTTCCTGTGGGCGGTTTCCCACAACATTAAAGGTTCTCGTTGTGTTGCATTCCCGGCTGACTTTCACTTTAAAAAAAGCCATTATTCTACTCCCCCTAACTGCATAGCCCGCAATTGCGCTAATACTTCGTTTTGTGCCTTCTGTTCAGCTTGAAATATTGCCAAGCCTTGTGCTGCGCCCCGGTTCTGTGCTGCGTTGATTCTGGCTTGGCTTAAGTCAGAATCACGTTTTTGTGCCGCTTCATTCTCTGAGGCAATTTGAGCCAGAACTTGCATAACCGACTGATTCAAAGATGCCGAGGTAGTTGCAGCATTTTGACCAAGTTGAGTGATGCGTTGATCCAATGCTGGGGTGTATTCGTTGATTGTCAATGCTCCGGCTGGGGTCGCAGAAGGTGCGGTCGGTGTGGCTTCTACCAGCTTGCGGAGTTCGCTGAGTTTTCCAGCATTCAGTAGTTTGCAAGCTTTCAGGGCAAGCTCAGAGTATTGAGTGGCCCGCGCACCCCCACGCCGTAAGGCTTTAAGCTCAATGCCGTAGATATCTTGTAGCTTGGCAATCGCCTTCTGCAACCCAGACTTATTCAAATTAAGGATGCGCTGCACTTGCGCCGCTGAGTACCAACGTTCAATCGATTCTCTGAGAGAGGAATCGATTTCTGTAACCTCTACGTCAATCACAGCCTGGTTTTTAAGTTCCATAGTTTCGCCTGCTTTGGGAGAATCAATTCAGAATCGATTTGGAATCGATTCTGATGTTTGCCATCATAGCACATCACATCATGGTTACACATAGTACAATCAAAACAGAAGGTGACAGAACATAGCATGATGGAAGGAGAGATATTGAATATGAACTAATGAGTAGAAAACTAAATGCTGTAATTCCCGATGAAACTTGGGAAGCTTTAGATGAGATAGCTAACCGCGAAATGCGTACCAAAAGCCAGATGGCAGCAATCCTTTTAGGAGAAGCGATTGCAGAGTACCGCAAGCGGCATTCTTTAAAAAATACCGAGGCTGACTTAGCAGATGCTGCCGATCGCCCCGCAGACCCCCAGCCCACAGAACCGGAGCCGATCGCAGCAAAGCCAGCAACAGCAGCGAAAGCTAAGCGGGGTAAGGCAAGTAAAGGTGCTAGTTAATGTCTAGTAACCCTCTAGCATTAAATTCTCACAATTCAACCCAAACTATGCCGACCGCCATTCCTTGACCTTTATTACAAAGAAGTAAATGAACAGTTCCGATCGATTAGACCGAATAGAAGCAATCCTTGCCGCCACCGCAGTGCAGCAGCAGGCAAACACCGAGGCTCTGACCAGGCTGGAAGCTCAGACTTCTGCCAACAGCGAAGCGATCGGGCGGTTGGAAGTTCAAACTCTTGCCAATGCGACAGCCATAGATCGCCTGACCGATCGCGTTGACCGACTGGCTCAACGTTTTGACGGTCTGGTTTCAGCAATCGGGAGCCATCAAGAAGCGCTGAGGCTGATTTCCCAGCAGAACAACGAATGGCGAGAGCAAATGCGAATCATTCAAACAGAAATTCGCGACCTCTGGCAGTACCTCAATAACCAGCTCCGAAACCGTGGCAACGGCGGCGGGCAAAACTGAAGCGGCTGCCGATCAAGCGTGGAGAAGTTGGGGCGGTGCGGGCGATCGGCTTCTTAACAAAGCTTGGTATAAACTCCCGATCGCACTCCCGACCCGCAGCCAACAGAATCGGAGCCAACAGAATCGGAACCAGCGACAGCAGCGAAAGCCAAGCGGGGTAAGGTCAGTAAAGGTGCTAGTTGATGTCTAGCAACTATTTAGCAACTATTTAGCAACTATCTAGCAAGTATCTAGCAAATGTCTAGCAAAGGAAACAGGCAACCATGATCCAAACCCAAACCAAGACAGTCACATTTGACGAGTTCGCGGCCTGGTATCCAGAGAACTCAGTCCGCCGCTACGAGCTACACAAAGGAGTAATTGTCGAAATGCCTTTAGGAACTGGCCCCCATTCCCGTGTTACAGGTTTTACCAGGGATGAAATCAGTGCAGAAATCAGGCGACTGAAATTGCCTTACTTTATCCCCGGTGACTGTCTGCTTAAACCCATTCGTGATGAGGCAGGTTATCAGCCCGACGTAATTGTCTTAGACCAAGTGGCTCTCGCAAACGAACCGCGCTGGGATAGGGAATCCATCATCACGATGGGGTCTTCTGTACGGCTGGCTGTAGAGGTCGTTAGCACTAATTGGCAGGATGATTACCATTTCAAGTTTGCCGATTATGAAAAATTGGGTATCCCGGAATATTGGGTTGTTGACTATGCTGCTTTGGGTGGCCGGCGGTTCGTTGGCAATCCCAAACAACCCACTCTCTCGGTTTACCAGTTGGTTGACGGCGAGTATCAAATCAGCCAGTTTCGGGGAGATGACCTGATTGAGTCGCTAACTTTCCCACAACTGAAGTTGACAGCCAAACAGATTTTTCGCGCTGGCTTGCCACCAACCGAACCGAACTAGAGACTGGATCGATCGCCCGTGGGGAGTTGTGGCGGCGCGGACGATCGGCGGTGCGGAGAGTTGCGGGGAGTTGTGGCGGCGCGGACGATCGGCGGTGCGGAGAGTTGCGGGGAGTTGCGGGCGATCGGCTTGAATTTACTTGAATTTATTGGAATTTATTTGTTTTTAATAGTTCAAGCTGCCGTTTTTTTGCGTAAAATTTACCACTTTGCGTAAAGTCGTAAATAAGTCAAAATTGCTTGCTAACCATCGGTTGCCCCGTACTTTTACTCAAATTTCCGAACCATCTTTGCGTTTGCGAATAACTGATATTTGTTCGTCCTCTCTTCACAGTCCAAACTGTTTATGCAAGAACTCTTACAAGTTCTTTTGGGGAGCTGGACGATCGAGCCAGTAAGGTTTGCACCTGTTTTGCTGCCCAAATACACGGTTCGATCGCAACTGACTTTCAGGTGCTAGAATCTATTTACTTGCTGATCGATTATTGAGGCAAACCGTATGCTCTATTCGGAAAACAAAGTACAAGTTGCAGTTTGGCTGCAACCAGAAGTTGTCGCCAACTGCGATACCTATGCCGAATATTTCTCCCTGTCTTGCTCTGGCTTTATCAATGAAGCTTTAAAACTTTACATTCGGCACGCCGCCGAAAAACATTGCCAGTTGCTAGCAGAAAACGGAGAGAACGGCACTAATTCGCACGAACACAACGAAGAAGCGCTGGCAGCGTAAGCTTTCCAGCGCTTTTTACGATTTTTTATACACCCTAACTTTGCCAACAAAAATCTTGGCGGGTTTTTCAAACAAAGTTAGGAATCACACCGCAATAAAGGGCGGCTCTTACCAATATTATGTCACACCTGGTTTCAAGAAACACGCGCCCCATTGGCGACGTGGCGGTTAATGCTAGCCTTCGTGCTAACTTGCTGGCTAGCTGTAGCGGTACGATCGCAGGTTCCCCGAAATCTGACACTACCCATAGCTTTCATAGCTTCAAAAAGTCTTCAAACCTACGCTGTAACTCAATTTCACTATATTCCCCGCTAAATACGACAACTAACCGGGAATTTTCTGCTGTTGATTTTGAAGCTGTGATCGGGGGTGCGGTGTAATGAGTACCACACAATCTACACAAGAAAGCCAAGGACTTGATACCGCGCAATCCACGCCGGATGTGAAGGGGTTAGGAACGCTATGCAGCATTGACAAAAAATCCCTCACCGCCGACCACGAAGCCCACATCTCAGGTAGAGGCTTACTCAATGATTGGGTCCGCGCCTGCTGCCACAGTGCCAGCATCGCCCAAGCTTCACATTATTTGGGGTATTCAGTAAAATCACCGGGCATCCTATTTATGGGGAAAGATGGGCAAGTACAATACCGACCCGATATCCGGGAGCCGAAGCGAGGTAAAAAGGAACCCCCGAAATACCTTTCCCCAAGCGGAGAATTTGACGCTTTCCTCCCCCCATCCCCCGACAACCCGCTCTACTGGGAGATTGAAGCCCTAAAGCGAGAAGCTTTTTATATCAATGGTGTACCCTACATCCTGATTACTGAGGGAGTATTCAAAGCCATTGCCGGGTGTTCAAATGGTATCCCTACGATTTCCTTGCTGGGAGTAGAGCAAGGCCTCACAGGTAAAGCCCGCGACCCCGAAAATCAGCGATTTCTAGTGCCCGCACTGAGAAGGCTTGCAGAAGCTGGTTTTGGCTTTATTATTGGCTTTGATGCTGATGCGGCCACAAATCAAAATGTCCGCGCAGCCGAGCGGAAATTGGCCAAGCAATTGGCTAAATTCAATGTGCCTGTGAGAAGTGTCACAGGCGACTGGGAGAAAGGCCCGAACGGTGAATTTAAAGGGATGGACGATTTTATTCAGCACAAAGGGATTGAGGAATTCCGAGCAATCCTCACCAAAGCAAAACTGTTTGGCGAGAAAGAGGGTGATGCCGATGGCGAGAAGAAAAGCAAATTCCCTAGCGCTGATGCGATGTCGAGAGAGATAGCAGAGGATTATCGAGATAAGCTTGCCTTCAACAATGAAGTGCTTTGCTGGTATCACTACGAAGCCGATACACCGGGTATTTGGAGTCCAGAAACGGATGAATACGTTGAATCTATTATCTACCAAATCATCAAATCTAAGGGCTTAACAAACCTACCGCCAACTTACGTCAGCTCGGTAAAACGTTTCCTGCGACATGAATTAATAGAGCGGAAATGGAAGTCGAAAGCTGGCTTACTTCCCTTTCAGAATGGAGCTTTAGAGATTGCTACGGGCAAATTATATCCCCACTCCCCCGGCTACAAATTCACATGGGCGTTGCCACGCCCGCACTCAGTTGTCGATACTGAGTGGGGAAAAATCAGACAATGGCTAGACTTTGCCACACACGGCAACATTCATGTGCAGAATCTTCTGTTAGCCTTTGCTGCTGCTGTTCTTAAAGGCCGAGCGGAAGTCCAAAAGTTTTTGCACTTAATCGGTATCGGAGGCAGTGGAAAGGGTACATTTATTCGGTTGTTAGTAGCGCTAATTGGAATAGAAAATACGCACAGCAGCACTTTAGAGGATTGGTGCAACAATCGCTTTGAAGCAGCCCAAGCTTACTGTAAACGGCTGCTAATATTCCCAGATGAAAACCGAGGAACGCGGTCGCTAGGCAAGTTCAAACAGGTGACGGGCGGGGATTGGCTGCGAGCTGAAGAGAAGGGTCAGAAACCTTTTAAATTCAAGTTTGAAGGCATGGTTGTTGTCGCCTCAGAGTTCCCTATTTTCGGCGCTGATTCAGGCAGTGGCATGGCCCGCCGTACAATCTCTGTGCCTTTTAGCGCTGCCGTCGGAACCCGTCGGGATTTGGACAAGGAATTCCTGCCAGAACTGGCGGCTTTTACCAATTACCTGCTCTCACTTGATGATGCTTGGGTGGAGAATACCTTGCGTGGTGTGATGGATATTCCTGAGATTGGGGCCCAATTCTGGGAGAGCAAGATTCGGGAGGATAGTGTGGCCGGCTTCCTCAATGACAAATTGATATTAGACCCATTCGCTCAAACCAGCATAGGGGATTCCCCTAATGCTGAAGGTACGCTTTATCAGGCTTACCACCAATACTGTGCAGACCAGGGCCACAAACCGCAGGCGGTGAAGAACTTCAGCCCCAATCTAATTGAATGCGCCAGCACAATCCTCGGATGGCAGATAGAAAAAGCGCATACCAAGATAGGCAAAATCATCAAAGGTTTGCGTCTCCGAACCAAAGCAGACGAGCATATCCCGACCTACGATTACGAATTGCAATTGCGCTGCAAAGCTGGTGACGGATGCGGTGACGGGTCGGTGACGGTTCCGGTGACGGGTCAGAACCTTTACTCAGAGACGATTACAGCTTCGGTGACGGATAAACCCTTATCTCAAGGGGAAGAAAATGTCGAAATACAAACAGAAATAAAAAAAGCTCCCGTCGAGGTCAACGAGAGTGTTATCAGCAATGCAGATAATGAGGTATCGGTGAATCCGTCACCATCGCCCGAACCCTTGCCAGTAGCCGATTGTGACCGGTCACCGAATCCGTCACCGAATCCGTCATCGAATCCCGCAGAACTTAACGAAGATGAGCTCAACCTGGTAGAGATGATTCGTGTGGCAACGGCAGAACCCGACCCCGAAGCTGCACGACGGGCAGCGGCCGACATTCTGCCAATTCTCAAAGATGTCTGTGCCAGGGGAGCTGCAAACCGCGAGAAAGTTTGGGCCGCTTTAACCGAATCGGAGCGGACGACATTCTCTGCGCTATCGGCTCCGCCGATGATCGCACTTACCGGCAATCCGCAAGAACCAGAATCCTTGCAACCCGCGCCAGAGCCGGAATTAATCGCCCCCGCCGATGCCGAAAAATTGCGAGAAATTGCGACTGTTTGGTGGCCCGAATACTACCTACAACAGCTTCAAACCCTGATTACACAGATGTTTGGCTGGGGTGCGCCGGGGACTCGGTACGGTGTCGCCACCATTACCGCTTGGCTAGCCTCTGAGGATGCCGTAGTGCGTGAGCGGATAGGCGAACTGATTCGCCGACGCTCGGAGGGTAGCTGCTAATTTTGACAGTCAATAAAAAACCACACAAAATTGTCCGGTTTCAGTGACTTGTAGCTCGTTGTCCTTGTTTTGCCTCAAAATCAAACTGATGTAGGCATCAATAAACACGCTTACGCCCAATCGCCTGTTGCGTTGTTGCACCGATGGAGCCACAATTGTCGCAGGCGACGCATCCGGTCGCGTATATTTCCTACGGCTAGAAGGGATAGAACCATTAATATAAATTTCTTACGCGATCGTCGGCGAGGCAGAACTTGCCCGGTTTAAGCAGATTGCCGATCGTTGCCCCGTTTTTTGATTTCTTCGTGCTGACACGGAATGAACCAGGCGATCGGCTTGATGCGGTAACTTGATCGCCCGCCAGAAGACTTATCTGTTCGCGACTCGCACCGTTGATCGAAGCCGTCACCAAAAAATTAGCTAATCTTTTGTGTGCCCTAAAGTCAGGCATTTGCAGTATAAAATCAGGTGTGTACTGTACAAAATCAGTGAGAATACAGGCATTTGCAGGGACTGGCCTCTACCTGTTTTTATCCGAAAATATCCGGCAAACGCCTGCAATTTCATGTCCCTTTACTGCTTTTTTGTGCCGAGAGTGTATTTTTGTTTTGAGGCTGGTTATAGCTGTTCTTTCTCGGTAGCAAGCAATGGTTTTGCGATCGCAAACCGTGACTAATGCGTCCAGACGAAAAATATCCACCCCCCATGAATATTGAGCATACTGCTTACCCGCAGTTCAAACCTTATTGATATAGAATAAGGAACGACGGCGATGATCGCGACTGAAGCCCAAATACATCAATAAGAGCGGTAAGGTATGGGACAGGCACTGCCAACTATTTTGTTGTTGAAATATATTAGCGATCGCTCTTTACGCCTAAGTAAGTCGGCGCTTTAAAACGCAACTATGTAAACGATGTAAAGTGTTCAAATGCTCTCTACTGGCTGACTTAAGCCTATTTACATACTGTTACATTATTCGGTTTAATCCCGCCTACCTACTTAGAAATTACTACCTGGACTAATAGGGTGGAGAATTATAACCGCCATTAATAGCTAGGAGTCGAGCGACTGCTGTAAACCAAGTCAGGGAATAAATGTTTAGCCGACTGTCAAGCTTTATCAGACAACAACAGTTTAGCCGATTGCAAAGCGCGAGTCCGACAACAGCAATTTACGCGACTGTCAAGGCTGACATAACGGCTGCTGTGTTGCCAATTTTCTCATACTCCTTATTTGATTTTTTATTCAATTTAGATAACGGCTACTGTGTTACCAATTTTTTCGCACTTGCTTAAATTGATTTTTAATTCAACTTAGGTATCGTAACTTGACTATTAAATCAATCCACTTGTTGTTAAAAACGCTAAAAAATTAGCTAATTGTTGCGTCAGCTAAAGTCAGGCAAGTGCAGTATAAAGTCAGGCAAGTGCAGTATAAAGTCAGGCGTTTGCAGGTATTTGCAGGGGCTGCACTTTACCTGTATTTACCGGAAAATATCCTGCAAACGCCTGACTTTTTCGGTCAAATTACTGCTTTTTTGTGCTGTTCGTGTCTTGACCTGTTGAGGCTGGTTATGGCTGTTCTTTCTCGGTAGCAAGCAATGTTTTTGTGATCACAAACCTGACTTTTACGCGCAGAAACAAAAACAATGCACCCTCATGAATGCGGTAATCCTAAGTGCAAGGCGATCGCGCTCTTGCTAGCTGTCGGACGAACGATAATCACAGCGAGCATCGACTTGATAGGGTCAATGGTGAGCCAGTGGTAGCGACAATCCGGCAGATTCGGATATTCGAGTAAGGGCAGCGGAGTCGAGTCGCGAGTTGTAGTTTTTAAAGTCAAAATAATTCAAATCACCACAAAGATTTGGCTTTGAATCGATCGCCGTGCAGCTATCGCCACAAACACCTAAAAACTAGAGATGGAGTGTCAAGGGGCTTAATTTTACCCGCTCTTCAACTGTGCCTCCCAATCAATACCACTGATGCGATGTTAGCCAAGTGTTTCAAAAGGCTTGGTTTTACCCGCTCTTCAACTGTGCCGATTGCTCCTAGTGTTGTGGCGACTTTTCTGGCAACACTGGCATCAATTACCGCAACTGTCCCCATTGAACTTGGGTAGCATCGTTACGGCCTAAAACTTAGAGGCGCGAGGCTCACGCGCTCTCTCTGAAATCAAGTACAACCGTACCAACGCCCCACAATTGTCGCTGCCTTCAAATTGCCTAGTTTAACAAGTTTCGCCGCATTTGCTTTGACTACAAATTTCACTGGCTTGCGGAAGTAACGCTATTAGCATTCTGGCAGCAAAAAAATATTGAGGCACTTCACTTTTTTTGTACAAAAGTGCGGGAGCACGCTTTGCCTCTGCTACAATTGCTTAAAATAGGATTGTAGAGTTTGCTGTTAAATTGTTAAATTGGTATTAAGCGTACCGGGACAGGGAAAAACCTCAAAATTAACTTTTTTGGACTGGCTTTTCATGATTTTTTTTGCATAAATTTGAGTTTTTGTGAGTTTTTGTGAGTTTTTTGCTGCAAATACTGCTTCGACTTCAGCTAATAGTTCAAGCTGAGCTTGCATAGTTTTACTCATGAAAACTCACAAAAACTCAAATTTATGCAAGCTGGGAAACCAAGGAAAAAAGCAGAGATGAGCGATAGCAAGCAATGTTTTTGTGATCACAAATCGCACTTTTACGTGCAGAAATAGAAATAATGCACCCTCCTTTTACGGAAGCCTAACCATAAGGTCGGGTTTAATACTTTTTTAAGCTTTAATGACAACTGTAACTATTTGTACTACAATTCAAGCTGAATATTATACAGCTATAAGAAATTAGAGGGAGAAAATGCTTCAAAAGCAATTCAACAAGCTCATCACTTATTCAAGTGCGATCGCACCTCAACCCACTATTCTATACAAATAAAGAAAATTATAGTCAGTCTCTACCTTAATAAACTGTCTAAACAGCCCTCTCCAATTGGGGGATATAAATTCACCTGAATAGCGCTTGTCGATTACAGTTATTAACTTGTATCTTGGCAATAGATTTTTACTGATTAAAAGCTATGAAAACTTTACTGAAAGTAAGACCCAGAGAACGGCTATCAAACCATATCCACATTCGCCTAACTGACTCGGATTATAGCCAAATTCAAACATTAGCGAACCAAGTAAATTTGAGTATGAGCGACTTCATCCGTCGTGCAGCTTTGAAAAGAGCCATGCCACGCCCTCTAACTGTATTTGACTTGAAAGCCTATCAAGTTTTATGCCAAATTAATGCCCAACTTAGAGTTGCCGGAAACAACCTCAATCAAATTGCTAAAGCTTGCAATAGTGCTGTGGCATTGGGAGAACCAGTTGTTGTCAATACAGGACTCTTAGAAAGCGTACAGCAATTCATTCGAGAAAACCAAACTACAATTAAAACAATAGTTGCAAACCTTGCCAATTCTACAGTCCGCTAATTTTTAACAAGCCTGAGCAATCGATGCAATAAACCTACTGCAAAACGGTTATGATTGGCAAACAAATCAAAGGTACAGGCTTTCGGGGCTGTCTGAACTACGTGCTGGGCAAAAAAGACGCCGCTCTAATTGGCGGTACTATGTGCGGACAGACTCCTGAAGAACTGGCTGCTGAATTTGGGATTGCCCGACAACTAAGACCGTAAGGATTCAGGTCTAAAAACTTGCGGCTCCAACGCTTGTCTGGCAAGGGTTTTAGGGCAAAATAAGGGTTTTTGTCTTTCGTGGTTAATTGTCAATAAACGAGGAGAAGTGACAGTTTTTCGTGGTTTATTGAGAATAAAGATTGATTTAGTATCAAGCTCCATATCTAAAGTCTTTGCCCAGCAAGGAGTTGAGTGACCTGAATCCTTACCTAAGACCTAACCTGAAAGTAGCAGTATTTCATGCTACTTTATCTGTCGATTCTACCCAGAAACTAGAAGTAGATGTTGACAATGACCAGCGCTGGCTGGCGATTGCAGCCGACTACATGAAAGCGATGGAATTTGACAACAACCAGTATGCAGTTGTCAAGCACAACGATACAAACCATGACCACATTCACATTGTCGCCAGTCGCATTCGCCTAGATGGAAGTATCGTTGACGATAGCTGGGATTATTACAAAAGCCAAGAAACTATTCGCCAGCTTGAACGAGACTACAATTTAGAAACTATTGCACCCAGTTGGGAAATAGATAAGCGAGCTCCGACTACAGGAGAACACAGATATTTACAAAGCAAGGGAAATAAGAGTGTCAGAGTGCAATTGCAAGACCTAATTGATGAAGTTACCCAAGACAACCCAAGTATGCCAGAATTCGTTGAGCGGTTGCAGCAACAAGGCGTAGAGGTGCAAGTCGGATTGACTCGAACTGGAATCGGCTTCAATAAAGGCATTTCTTACAAATTAGATGGAGTTGCTTTAAGTGGTACTCAGTTGGGTAAAGCCTACACTTTTTCTGGATTGCAGAAGCATCGAGGCGTTAGCTATGACAAAGGGCGAGATAACGCCCTAATTGATGCTTTAATGCAGCCACAACACTTAGCTATCGCCCCCAGCGAGGCAGAGGAAAATGAGTTAGAGTCGTCACAATCTGAGCTAGTAGGATCCCTATCTGCAACAGCAAATGAGTTAGAATCGTCACAATCCGAGTTAGTAGCAACCGTACCTGCAACGAGTGCAACAGCAAATGAGTTAGAGTTGTCACAATCTGAGCTAGCAGCAACCGCACCTGGAACTCCTGCAACAGCAAATGAGTTAGAGTTACAACTGTCAATCCTGCCTGAAAGGAATGAAAATCAGTGGCAAAAAGTGCGATCGCATCTAGCAGTCGAGTACAGTTTACCTTTAGAGTTACTCGATTTATTGCACGCTCATTCTTGGCTGTATGCCGACTCAGAAAAGGCTGTCTTTACAGGACGGACGCTTGAGGGGGAAGCCCGGTTCGCTTTTGTTCTCGATGCAAGAGGCAACTGGACTACAACGCATCCCCTGCCATCTGAAGCTGCTTTTTGGGTAGCCATTACCGGAGAAATTGAGAGAGCTGTGATTACCTGTAACCCAATAGAAGCCCTTTCAATTTTGCTGATTGAACTAGAAAATAATCCGAATAACTCTGCAACAGAACTCCCCACAATTTACATAGGAATTGAACGAGTTTCACAACTGCCTACACAATTCTTACAAGAACTTGATAGCGTTATTATAGCACTGGCAGAAGATTCTCAGCTCGCTCAAAATGCGCTCGCGCTGCTGCAAAATGCAGAAGTTGTCAGTCCACAGTCAAGTTGGAATGATATCTGGATACAATTAATTGAGCAAGAACAGCGAAGTCACAAACAAAATAACCAACAGCACAAACAGCCAATCCCAAACATTGAACTGGATTAATTGTTGCTACCTTAAATTTGTCTAGAATTTAAACAAAGTGCTTAGGTTCATAAAACAATCAATATGTTTGATAAAACCTGTTGATCAATACTTCGGACAGTTTTTTAACGGCCCAGCACCGCCGAGGGCGAGGAAGCCCTGCCATTTTTTACGCATTTTCTGAAACGAGTGCGCGCTTACTTAAACCTTGAAAAAATAGTCCAGCATATAGCCAGTAAGGGTTTCGGAGACTCGACTAGATATAAAACTGTCCTCCGTATTGCTTATGGGACAAGGATTATGTCTCACCACTACTTCCGTATCACTACCAAGCATCATAACGCTTGCTGTACAATAAAGGGTTCTAGCCGTGGGTCGCCCGTATTCTTAGCCTCAAACGCTAAGGATAATGACTACACTTATTACCTAGCAAAGCTTTTAGGCTAGCGGACAGGTCTGTTTAGCAGACCAAGTAAGGAAAAACTATAAATATGGAAAAAAACTATACATTTCAATTCAATCCTTCCACTGCCTTAGAAGCCCTGAAAGCTGGTAAATACGACCCCCTTAACTTCTACGAAGCGCGTTTAGACCTGTTTAACCTCTCGGTAATGGCAGACTATGACCAACTCATTTGCCTACCCACATTAACTGCTATCGACAAATACTGGTATCAGATTGAAACAGCCCGAAAAGTCCTCAGACAAATGGGTGGACGGGCATTACTAGCGGATGAAGTCGGATTGGGTAAAACCATTGAAGCGGGACTAATCATCGCCGAATACTTAGCTAGGGGAATGGTAAAGTCCATCCTAGTGTTAACTCCGGCATCCCTAGTTTCCCAGTGGCAATCAGAGTTAAGTGACAAATTTAATATCGCTACTATCACCACAGATAACCGTGACCCACAACAACCGATAGACGAATTTTGGACAAATAATCCGCGAATTATCGCTTCATTAAACACGGCTAAGTCTGCTAAACATTATCTTCACGTCACCAGTCGTACTTGGGATTTGGTTGTTGTCGATGAGGCACACCATCTAAAAAATCGCAGTACCCTCAACTGGAAACTGGTCAACGCCCTCAATAAGCGGTTTATCCTCATGCTTACTGCTACGCCAGTGCAGAACTCCCTTGTGGAACTGTTTAATCTGCTAACCCTCCTCAAACCGGGACTGCTACAAACAGAAGCCGCTTTTAAAAAAGAATACGTCAATTCCAAGAATGGACGAGTCCCTAAAAATCCCGAAAAGTTACGCACTCTGATGCGGGAAGTTATGGTACGAAATACCCGCGCCCTAGTAGATGTCAAACTGCCCAAACGCTTCGCCACCACAATTACCGTTACCCCGGCAGCCGGAGAGGAGAAACTTTACCAAGACTTGAGCAAGTATCTACGTTCTTCAGAGGACAAACTAGACAGACTCTCCCGTACTAATTTGCTAATGCGAGCGGGTTCATCCCCTAATGCTTTAGCTGACTCCCTCAAGCAACTGACTATCCGCCTACCCGATGAAGAACTGAAGTCTTTAGCTGCACGAGCATCCCAAGTCAAGCAGGTCGAGAAAGCAAAAACCTTAGTAGAGATGCTCTCCAAATCTCGCCAGAAAACCTTAGTTTTCACAACCCATAAAGCAACTAGCACCTATTTAGCTAAAACGCTGCAAGCGGAAAATATCCCCTTTGCAGAATTTACTGGCGGAATGTCCCTTAAACAGAAAGATGAGGCTATAGCCGCATTTCGGGATAATGTTTCTGTACTCTTAGCATCGGAAACAGGGGGAGAAGGACGTAACATCCAGTTTGCTAATGCGATCGTTAATTATGACCTGCCCTGGAACCCAATGAAAATTGAACAGCGCATTGGTCGTATCCACCGCATCGGACAAACCCAGGATGTTTTTATTTTTAACTTCTGTCTCAAAGGCAGTATCGAAGAGTATATTCTGCGGATACTGCACGACAAAATTAATATGTTTGAACTGGTAGTCGGAGAAATTGAAACAATTTTAGGCAATGTGGATGATGAATTTGACTTTAGTGAAGTTGTCATGGATATCTGGCTTAAGCATCAAGTTAAACCCGAATTAGATCAAGCCTTTGAGCAATTGGCAGATAATTTGTTGAAAGCCCAAAAACAATATGAGCAAATTCAAGAACTGGATGAACAGATTTTTGGCGAAGATTTTGAAGCTTGAAAAATTGATTTGATTAAATATGTTATCCGACCCAATAATTACTACTTTAGAAAAAATTGTAGCTCTCCATGACGGAATAGCTGAACCGGCTGGGGAACACGTTTTAAATGCGCTGTTAAATGAAAACATAGCCTCGTTACTTTCTCTACCAGAAGAAGTAACTTTTACAACTATCACTGATGTACCTCAAAGTGTTTTTGTTACTTATCATTCAGAAGTATTAAATAAATTATCTGAACTATTAGCTGTTAAAGGGCAGATTAGTGCCTTGGGTGTAAAATTTGATGGCTATCTAAAAGCTACGGGATTTGACAAAAGCATACCAGAGAGATTCAAACCTCAAAATGGGTTAATTCGTTTTGTAGATGCTAAACCATCAACCACTCGCTACATTTTATGTAATGTGGCTTACACAGCGAATGCCGAAGAAAAAAGGATTGGTCTAGTTTCGTTTATTATCAATGAAATAACAGGAGTAACACCAGTACAAATTGGGGATGCTTTATTTTGGGAGTCTGACAGAATGGATGTGGATAATCAAGAAACACCATTTTCTATTCCTTTTGATGAGTTGTTGAAGTTAATCGAACATCAAAGTGGAATATTGATTGGAAAATCTTTAGATAATTGGCAGGCTAAATTAACAAGAGCAAGAGCTAGGGATGAAGAAAGACTCAAGGATTATTACAACACGATTAGCTCTGGGATTCGCCACAAGATTGAGTTAAAAAATTTGATTGGTGATGAATTAGACAAAGAATTAGCTCGAATTGAAGCTACTAATAGAGAGCTAGATCGAAAATTGTTAGATATCCAAGAGCGTTATGCAATGAGTGTAGAAGCTTGGTTGCACAGTGCAATGATTATCCATCTACCTACAGTACATATTCAATGTGAGTTGCAAAGAAAGAAAACGAAACGGACTGTAACAGTAGTTTGGAATCCGTTCACTAAAATTATTGAACCTCTTTGCTGTGAATTATCAGGAGAACCTGTTTACGATTTCTATTTAGATGATCTATCAGCTAAAATTATCTCCCCGACAGTTTGGACTAGATAGGGGTATAGCCGAGATACGGGCTTTCCGAGGACACGACGTAAAGTTTTGTAACAATGCCGCTTTTCAATGTCCCTTCCGCCTACAGAAGCTGCCAACACTCAGTCAGGTAGAGCAGAGTAGTATTACTACTCTGCCCTCGTACAGACCCAAAAAGCGGAAATCTTTTACTGCTAAACATTTCAGGCTTTGCTACTTCAAGTCATTTTGTCTTATATTTACAAAACTTTACGTCATGTCCTATTTTGCAGGTATCTCGGCTGTACCCCAAAGGTGCGTCCAGGTTTTGAGTTGAGTGACCAAACGAAAAGATACGCTTGCTGTAATTCAATCCAGATGCAACAACTTGACTATTAATTCAATTCAGATGCAACAACTTGACTATTAATTCAATTCAGATGCAGCAACTTGATTCTTAATTCAACTTAGGTATTGTAACTTGACTATTAAATCAATTCGGATTTTGTTAAAAGGGCTAAAAAATAGCTAATTGTTGCGTCAGCTAAAGTCAGGCAAGTGCATTATAAAGTCAGGCAAGTGCAGTATAAAGTCAGGCAAGTGCAGTATAAAGTCAGGGGTTTGCAGGGGGTGCACTTTACCTGCAAATACCTGCAAATATCCTGCAAATGCCTGACTTTTTCGGTCAAATTACTGCTTTTTGGTGCAAGGACTGCCTTTGCCTGTTGAGGCTGGTTTTGGCTGTTCTCAATCGGTAGCAAGCAATGGTTTTGTGATCACAAACCTGACTTTTACGTGCAGACAAAAAATAATGCACCTTTATGAATGGGGCATCATAGGTGTCAAGGGGCTTGAGTGTTACCCGCTCTCCGACTGTGCCGATTGCTCACATTGCTCCTGTTGTTGTGACAACTTCCTAGCAGCACTGGCATCAATTGCTGTCGCCACACCTGGGTAGCGAGCGATCGGCTTGAGCGACAGCTCGATCGCCCATGCCGGAGCTCATAGAATCAAACAGGCTCACGGCTACCAATCTCGCGCCGTAGCTCCAGCTATTGAGGAGGATTTTGCGGAGGCAACCGACGCGGGTCTTTCTTGCATCCACCGATGTTTTGGTGATCGTTGGCAAGGTAGAATTTGCCCAGTTCAAAAAGCTTGTGAGTTCTCCGGCAACAACCGGAAAAGGCATAGGCGTTGCTGATTCACGGTATGAATAAACTTTTCGTTTGATGTTACAAAACTCACTCTACTTGGCTTATAGCCATTCCAAAAACTTGATTCATACCTGTATTCAGCAACGCCTAATAGAGGAGAGCGCGCACGTAATACTTGCAGAGGTCAAGATTTAGCTGAATAACCTTTAACCCCGTAAGATCGAAGGATAAACTTAGAGGTAAGCCTGCTTATGTCTTGGTGGAAAAAACCATTAATTGCTATGACAGTTTTACTGGCTACAGGATTCAGTTATCCAGCAACCGGGGATTCAACCTCAGCACAAGGCGAGATATCGCACATCCAGACTATCGCATTCGCTGAATGGAAATTACTATCGCCAAAAGAAGAGCAATTTTCAATCCTAATGCCCATCGGAAACATCGAAAGAAACTTAATGGGGAATGGAACCCAAAAAGATTACACAGTCCGCACCGAGCAAGAAGTTTTCACCGTAGCCTTGTGGGATATGTCAGCAAAAGTGAGGGGAAAGGAGGCGAATCTACTAGCCGACATAGCGGCGAAACCACAATCGAATTATAGGCTTATTAGCCAACGAAAATTTGCGTTGAACGGCAATCCGGGAATTGAACTAAATTACACCAGCGAGAAATATCCAAATCAGAAGCTAATAAAGCGCTGCATCATTGCACCAGGAACCTTGTATCTAATCATCGTGGTGTCAGACTCGCCAACCCGAGCCAAAACTTTCCTGGATTCGTTTCGGTTAAAGTGAGTTTCGGCAGCAGCGAAAATACAACTCCCCAGAGCGATCGGGATTTAGGTCACTGAATCAGTATCCGATGTCAGGGGCTGATTTATGAAGTACAGCTTAACAACCCGGAATCGGGGCAGGCACGGGGGTTCTGCCCCTAAAACCGAGTTGTTTGTACTTCACGAACCTGCAAAAGTGCAGTAATAATCAAGTTTCAGCATCATTCTCAAATGAAATCACTATCAACGGTTCCACAATTGGTTCAGGCAGAATGCCGGCTGAGAGCGACTGCAACGCTTCCAAAGCCGGAGCCACCTTCTGAGAAGGAGTGCGGCGATCGTAGATTTGACCCTGAGTCTTCTGAGAGTGAGCCATCAAGTCCGCCAAAGCTGCCAGCACGGTATCCTCCGCTCCCGATAATTTAAGGTGAGTAACAATGGAATCCCTCACCATATGCGGTGTAAAAACTTGGCCTGTCAACCGATAGCTCCGACTACGGAAGTAATTACCCAAAGCGCTGGTGTCAAGCGGATCGCCGTTGACTTTTGTAAAAAAATACCCATGCTTAGGATTGAAAATAGGCCGCCATTTTTCCAGCCATTCCGTAAAAAAGGGATACAAGCTCTCTGGCAGTTCTATTACCCGCTTTTGACCATTCTTGCAAAAGCTATCACCCGTCTTGAAGTCAGCAGCACTGTGCTCAATAAACCACTTCCCATCGCGGTTGAATAGAGTGCGGCCAACCTCTAGTTCCCTCAGCGTCCGGCTGCGGTCTGGAAAAGCACTCAACAGCATAAAAATCAAAGCTATTTGGTAACTTTGGGCGATCGCCTTCAGTGGCCGCTTCTTGCCACAAGCACTCCGCTCCTTACATTCCTCTACCAACTGTTTTACACAGGTTAAGAAGACTGGCCAATCGAGCCATTTCTTCGATTCATCGGAACAGCGCGGGCTTTGATTTACCCTGACCATAATCTCGCCTTCCAACAGCCTCAATTCCTCAATAATTGGAATATCTTTGTACCCGACCTGCTTGCCACCAACTTGGTGGCGACTGCGCTGTTTCGATGCTTTATGATAAAGAAATTTCGCCACAGCTACCAGACATTCCACAGCTTTAAGTTCAGTATTAGGAGACGCTCCTCGGGCTTCCCTCAACCATTCTAAGTGAGAGTCAATTAGCTCTATCACTGCCTCTATCTCTGCTTCATCTTTCTTGCCTTCAGGAGTTAATCCACTGTAAGCTACCAATTTTTTGAGACTTAACTCGTCGAGGGGGATGCCCTGATAACGATGGAGCCAACCTAATAGCCTCTTCGCGGCTGTAACGTGAGCCATTGCACTAACAGGGCGCAGAGCTTGATCTTGGCGATTGCGATTCCCAACCAGAGCAGTTTGGAATTTCAAGAACAGATCGAGTTCCTGCTGTAAATCAGGCGAAATCTCTTCAGATTTCAAGGTGTATTGAAAATTAGGGCAACCCCGATTGATCTGGCGCTCGGTCACCCGAGGTTTGTCCTTACTAAAGCTTCTTGTATTCCGCATTTTCGGACAGCGTTTCTCTCGGTCTTTCTCGCTAACAATAACTGCCCCATTCCACCAAGGTTGTTGCTGACTCCACAAGAGAAACTTGGTCAAGTGCATTCGATAAGTTCTACAGATAGAGAGCGTACACTTCAGAATTTTAAAAACCTCCTTTTGATAACTCAGAGCATTTTTCAATTCATGGGTAGGAATTTTCCCCAGCAATTTCCAAGCTGCTTTTGACTCAACTGAGGTTAACTTTTTGCCCTCCGGGAAAGGCAAGCCATACTTAGGTAAAACATATCGGAATAAAGCCGTTCGCAGGAGAGTTAAACCATGATTTTTAGCCTGAAGATTTTTTGCCTTAAAATTTTGCTCGTAGAGGCGATAAGCCTCCTCCCAATTTTGCGGTACGGTATTGATGAGTTTGTCCATTTTTACTCCTTTGGGGTGTGATATATCACACTTTAACATCAATTGAATGGCACTCATTTTGCTCTTTATCTATTAAGATATAAGCAAACAAATGCGGTGAAACTCTTGCGGATAAGCCCTTACAGCCTCAAGCTGTAGCTCAAACGTGATAAATAACTGCAAGAATACTTATCACGCTATTTAGACTTGAGTTTCTGTTAGCAACCCCTCGAAAAAAAACAAAAAAGCCGGGACGGTAATCCGCCCCTGCCAAGGGTGTTTTATTCAATTATTGCTTTGACTCTTGTAACCTTTTTGGGCTATTTCAAAGTCTCCTTGCTTATTAGATTTTGCAACCAGCTCTCACTTCGCTCTGCTCTGGAAACGAACCAAAAAAAAGGAGCTCCTGGTAGGGCTCCTGTATAGGTCGTTTTATTATGATTAATCGGAAAGCCGATTCTTGGTTGTGAGGCGTTAAAAAAAAAGCGCCTGCAAAACAAGATGACTAGCAGAATTTTAGAGAGATATATGAGTGCTGGTTTCAGATAGTAGTGCTTACTTTTTGGAAACCACTAAAGTGTTATATTCCTGAAAGTCGTGACTGCTGTAAACAGGATAGCATTAATAAATCCGAATTGACAAGAGGTAGTGGTAATGACCGTCGGTTTGAGATTTGAGAGCGAGCGCCTGAAAGTCGTCAATAGGAATGCAAGCGGAACCAAACCCATACCCAACCTGTGCCAATTTTTTAGTCCCCAACGACTTATCTTCTGGTCAAAATTGCCCAAATTTTGAGAAGTTTCTGGCTGTTATGGCTGAAAAACTAGAAAGCTTGCAAGGATTAAACGCTGAGCAATTACAGGCGTTACTCAATTGGTAATCTATAAACGTCTCGCAAGGCGTCTCTACCCCCCATAAAAAAGGTTTTTTTTAGTCCAGTCAATTGTCCAGTGAGCGACTGGACTAAGCAGAGTTATAATTTGTCCAGTACCAAACTGGACAAGTGACTGGACATGGAAACTTACCCGATCGCAAGCCTGCAAGAGCGCTACAACCTAAGCAGCAAGCAATCTGTGTACGATCGCATAAAAGCTTTATCGATCGAACCAGTAGCCCGAGGCAAAATATCCAGTGACCAACTAGATCAACTGGACAAGTTAAATCAGCATCTAAAATCTGGCGGCACCCTATCTGATTTTGAGAGCAGCCACACCGAAATTTTCAAAACAGAAGCGATCGAACCTACGACCTCAACAGCTATAAATCAAGACAGAGAAAACTTTCTTGAACTCATCGAGGCGATCGCCAGACATATTGCAGCAACTCGCGACCCTTTACAACATTACGCAGCGCTGGAACAGGCGATCGCCTCTGGTTGGATTCTATCAACAGCCGAAGTTAGATCACTCATCGGAGTTAAGCCCAGTGGCGATCGATTCAAGCGGGGCGCTTTCGTATTCATCCGAGCCGACAAAGTGGGGAATCAGGCTGGATGGAAAGTTGAAAAAATATGAGATTTTAAGGCGATCGCTTTGAATAATGGTTGTTCAGCACCAATGAAGTTTGATCGCTCATCAGAGTCAAACCACACGACGTTCAAATCAATCGCGGAAGCTTTGCGTTTGTATAGAGAGTTGGTGATGTAATTAGGTATGAGGATGAAATATTTAACTACTTTCGGGACATATTAGTAGACCAAGGATTCCTCGCCCTACTAACAGCCTTAAAGCAGAGTAATTGCAGTCGATGCCGAAGCGCCACTCGAACCTGGGCCCAAGCCCAAATTCACCACCCCACCAGCCAAACCCGGAAGATTGTTAATCGTCAGACTAACGCTAGTTTGACCGGGATTAAAGTTCACCGTACCGGACGAAGGATTCACAGCAAAGGGACTAATGTTGTAGTCTACGTTGTTCACAGGTTGACCAACACTAGGGGCAACAATCAAATAGTCCACCGAAGCCGAAACCGAAGTATTGCCAGTCCGATTAATTGTAACAACTCCAGAACCACCATCAATAATAGGATCGGGAGACGAACCGTAAGAGAAGAAAGTCGGAGGCACAGCATTAGTATCAATATTAGAAATCCCTTGATATTCAATCTTCCCCACTAGGTAGTCGGAACCATCGCTTTTGAAGGGGGTGGCGACGTAGGCAGCGGTGGGGCTATCGTAGGCTTTGGTGGAGAACCGCAGTTCGTCGAAAGTAGCGTCGCCCAGAGAGTTTGCATCTATCTTGAATTGGAAACTGCCATCGGTGCGATCGCCAATGAAAGTCACTCCATCTGAAGACACAGTAATGGGTTTTGGAGCGCTCGGAGCGTTGAGGCGAGCGATCGTAAATTTGGTGGCTGGTACCAGAACCCCATTATTAAAGATTTGCAGGAAAGCAACTTCATTGCCTTGATCGCCCAAATCTGGACTTGTTTTGGGGGTCAATCCAGCGAGGTCGATCGTTGTGCTAGTGATGTCTTGGTTATCTGCCCATTTCACCTTCAGCGCCTGAGATTGATTGGTGTTGGGGTTATGGTTGATTTCCGCCCGAATTTTCTTAGCGTCGGTGAACCAACCATCATAAGAGGATGGGACACCAATACCACCGATACTGCCGTAGCTCATCCAGCTTTTAGGGTTTTCGTTGCTTGCTAAGGTGAGGTTGCTGATGACATTCGGGTTAAGATAGTCAGTTTCCGCGCCATCAAAAGCTATCCCAGACAGTTTGATGCCTTGATTCTGGGCGGCATTCGGCCATTTTGTGATCAGGTCATTAACACTGCTGTAATTATTGGTTTGACCCAAAGAACCACTAAGAGTCGGCGCGGGCGTCGGAGTTGGCACTGGGACGACAGTACCTCCCAATTCAAAAGAGCCGCTGTCCACGATCGCACTTCCGTTACCATCACCATCTTGAGGGCGACTCACGCCGCGCTGATCCGCAGCCGGCGCGCCAGCAGCAATACCTTTATCAATTGCCGGACTTCCTGCTAGCAATGGCATGACAGAGAAACCGTTAATAGTTTGCAAAACATCCAGTTTAGGGTCAGCAATAGTCACAGCATCTGTTACATTAAAATCACTGGAGTCATTGGGATTTTTGGCAGGCCATTGAAAATTCCCACCGCCATCACTAAATTTGCTATTACCGGCATTTTGTTTGATATTCCAAGAATTGCCACCATTATTTGCTGTATTGTTAGCAACAATCGTATTTTTGAGAGTAGTTTGCAAACCACCACCCCAAAATGCCCCGCCTTGAAATCCCGCTGAATTCTTAGCAATAGTGCTGTTGACAATGCTAATAGATTCAGAGGTGTTTAAGACGATTGCACCACCCAAACCACTTGTACCGCTAGTATTCTCTGCTTTGTTTCCTGCAAAGGTACTGTTGATAATCGTACCAGGGGATTTTTCTCCCACCCACAAAGCACCACCTTGACTCTGCGCTAAATTGTTAGAAAAAGTAGTGTTGCTGATTGTGAATTCGCCGTTACCAATTCGTAAGCCGCCGCCTAAAGCATCGCCGTTGCTGCTTTTGACGACTTGATTGTTGACTATTGTACTGCCTTCAACAATGATTTTGTCTGGGGGATATACAAAGAGAAACATCCCGCCGCCTTGTCCTGCGCCTTTGTTGCCCTCAAAGCGACTGTTGCGAATGGCGATCGTCCCACCGACAGACCCAGGTGTACTATTTGGGCCGGAAGCATTAGCACCGTCGGTGTAAATTGCACCGCCATAACCACTGGTATTTGCTCCGGTTCCTGCCGTAGAATCGTTATTTAAAAAAGTAGAATTTTCGACGGTTAGGTTGCCCAAAAGGTGGTTGATTGCCCCGCCGTTAATGCCTTTGTTGTTGGTAAAAGTAGAGCCTTTGACAGTGAGAGAACCTCCACTTTTTGTGCTGATCGCACCGCCACCTCGTTCGCTGTTAGCCGATCGCCCGTCGTTGCCAGTAAAGGTACTGTTGAGCACATTAGTGGTACTCTTGAAACCCGCGTAAATGCCACCAGCGTAACCAGCGACGTTATTATTGACTTGGCAATTTTCTAAAGTTAAAGTGCTGTTGCCACCTGTTTGAATGCCACCACCAGCGCTAGTTACCTCATTATTTAGATCGGTTCCTAAAACTTTGCCGTTGGCAACAATCAGGTTTTTTAAAGTAACATTGGTTGAACCTTCGGTGAGCATCACCCGCGAAGCATTGTTGCCACTGATGGTTAAATTGATAGCAGCGCTTGCATCAATTGTCAAGTTTTTATTGATGACAAGTTGACCGGAAGTGAGAGTAATTGTTTGGCTGGCAAGAGTCGAGGCAAATTGAATGGTATCGCCGGTTGCTGCGGAGGCGATCGCACTTCTCAAGGAACCGGGCCCGCTATCATTATTGTTGGTAACGGTAATAGTTGCTAAAGTCCCTCGGTAATCCGCCATTGCTTCTGGAGTCAAGGCTAGCGGTGCTTCAATATCACCCTTGGCAAACTCCAAATTCCAGTTACCACCGCGGCCAGTGCGATCGCTAGATGCAGCAATATCAGCCCCGGTTAACTCGCCTAGGCGATCGACAAAATCGCTCCCCGAACCCGCTGCAACATCGCAACCATAAAGCACAATATCTGCTTGGTCGCTTAGCGCATTTCGCCACCCTTGCAACTGGCTTTCATATTGTGATAAATTATCCGCATTTAACGTTGCAGAACCTAGCTGCAAGCTGCCCGAATTGCCGTGAGAAAAAATGTGAACCGAGTCTATCGCCCCCTTAGTAGAGGCGTATTTTTCAATTTCAGAGGTGATTTGCTCGATGCCGTTTTTGGTGCTATCGAGTATTACTACCTGCTGTCCCGGCAGCACTCCCGCTGCAATTGACTCGTAATCTTTAACGCCGGAGTCAATGAAGACTAAGGAGCGCACTGGCTGTTTTTCAAAAGCAGATTGTGAGTTAAGTTGAGCGAATGTAGAACTCATATTGGAGACTCCATTAAGGGCATTATTAGTAGATACACCCCGGAGTTATCTCATCA
>NZ_JAUBTI010000045.1:0-50889 GCF_036702415.1 Microcoleus sp. D3_18a_C4
GTCTGACCAATTCTTTTTTAAGAACTCTCCGAAAGCCTCTTGACAAAAGACTTACAGCCTTAACTTGTCACCAATGCTCGCTACCTACTAGGATATTAAGATGCGATCGCCCCACAATTCGTCATTCAAAGCCGAGAAAGCGTCAAAGGATATATCCACCTTGAAAAACTGGGAAAAACGGCAAAAAGCCCCCTTTTTTAGGGAGCTGAGCAACTTCAGTTATGCTCAAAACAGAAATCCTACTGCGCCTTTGGCAATTACTTTTGAGGGGTTGCTACACCAACTTTGGGAATCTCCATTATCGGTGCATTCACCCCAAGCATCAAATCGTTAGGATTAACCATCTCCACCAGAGGCTCGTTCAAAGCCATAATCAAACCGTCTGATTCAGCAGGAACGGGCGATCGAGCAAACTGAGGAGCAAACAATTGGCGGCCGCCACCGACACCAGACACCACCGCAACCAACAAAGCTGCGATCGCACTGCCACCCAAAATCCAAGTTCGTTTCGGCTTGCGTTCCACCCGCTGCAAAACCTTCGCCGCCAACTCCTCGGCAGATTGTTCCGCAGCCGGCACCGGCATTGCCTGAAAACTCTGCTGCATCATCAGCAGTCGCGAGTACAAACGTTTCGTAGTGGGGTCATTTGTCAGCCACTCCTCAACTTGCCGGCGTTCTGTCGCCGTCACTTCACCGTCGAGATAGGCACTTAGCAATTCAAAGCGATCGCGCATCATAGTAGTTACATTGCCCTGGGCATAATTGTTGTTAACTTCAGTTTCAGCGAGTGCATCCCCCACGCCTTGCTGATTCTGATTTTTATCGGATTCAAAGTTACCACTCATAATTTCAGACTTGCTCTAATTGGGGAATCACGCACTCGGTATTAGAATGATTTACTGCTTACTTATATTTTAAAAGAGAAGTTTTGATGTCACAGCAAACTTCACCAAATCTTCTTAACCCGCCTCTGAAATTACTCTTGCTAATTACCATCGAGATATTTTTGCAATTCCAACTGCAATCTTTGGCGAGCTCTAGCAATTCTCGACTTGACAGTTCCCAGAGAAACTCCGGTCATTTCGGCTATTTCCTCATAGGCTAAACCTTCTATTTCTCTCAAAACAATTGTCGTGCGGAATACTTCCGGCAAATCTGCGATCGCCACCCGCAACTGGTCGTAAAATTCTCTAGTCGTCAAATCTTCATCAGGCCCCGGACTGTCGGCCGGAATTTCCCAATCAACCTCGCCATCTTCCAGAGTACGGGGTACGTCGAGCGACAGCGGAGTTCGCACCCGCTTGCGCTTCCGCAACTCATCGTAAAACAAATTAGTGGCGATGCGGCTCAGCCAGCCCCGAAATTTAACAGGCTCTTGCAAGCGGTTAATATTGCGGTAGACCCGAATCCACACTTCCTGAGCCAAGTCTGCTCGGTCTTGCCAGTCAGGGGCCAAGTGATAGAGAACCCTGTCTACGTGGGACTGATACCGCTTCAACAGTTCTGAAAAGGCCGTGGTCTCAGGTCGATTTCCTTCCTGACACCGCAACACCAAGTCATAATTAGAGAGTTTTTCGGCTGGCAATTGCACTCTTTGAACGGTCGCCACAACCGCAGACCAGGACACGGAAATAAATTCGCTCATAGGTGGAACTGGCTCATCGAACATTCCACTGTTTATGACGCAGGGCGATCGGTAGAAGTTCCCCTCAGTATGTAACAAAAGTATGTAACAAAACATTAAGTAGGGTGATTCGAGTTAAATTGAACACGTTATATAGTATAGTCCATCTTCCTTAAATTATGTTTTAAGTTCCCTTGACTTGGAAGTTCGTAGTAATAAAAGAACCAGTTCCCGAATATTGAGGAGTAGCGTCGGGAATCGGCCCTGCTGGAGTCGGTTGCTGCGCTGGAGCTGAAACTTGAAATTTCGCCTTAAACGTACCTCCTTTCAATAAAACTGGTTTACCGTTAGCTTTCGTTTTTTGCGCTTTCTGATTAGCGGCTAAAGATTCAATAGAAAGGATACCAACACCGGGAATGTTATGTGTTGAAGTAATGTAGGCACAACCGGGAACGATGACGGTTTTCTCATCACCATCAACGCAGACTATTTTTTTGTTAACCATGTCTTTACTAGACCCGGTTATATTGCCAGGAAGTACGGTGACAATTGCTTGTCCAAATACGGGGTTGAACACAGCTATATCACCTGTAATTAAGATAAAATCCGCCATAGCGATCGCCCTTCATAATTTAATCAATCTACCCAAGCTTCTTCCTGAATTGTCAAAGACCTTAGCATTTGTGGAGTAACTCTACCAATAATGGTATTGCCTTTTACTTTTTCCCTGTTATCCCTCCAACAAATCTCTAAAACATTTACTCTCGGACTCAAATTAAACTCTGTTTCTACAATCGCTTGAGAAACGGGAAGCTGATTGAGATTAAAGTTAAGGTTGATAGTAATTTTACCTGCTACGGGGCAATCATTGATATTAGATAAAACCACATAAAAACCTTTGGAATTATCCAAAAACCGCTGATAGCTAACCTTGTGTTTCCCTCGCATTCCTTTAGAGAAAAATTCCATTTTTGGCATCAGAGGACTAAAGGGTGAGGAACAGGACTGCATTCGCAACGTTAACAGCCTTGCTATTTTTTCTCCTTCATTCTCAGCCACTCCCTCCAGTTCAACAATTGCTTCTATTTCTATTTTATTTTCAGCCGGAGCATCAAATAATTTAAACCCATAAATCCTCTCCAACCATTGCGAGTTAGGACTCAAACGCATCGTTGCACCCAGTTGTGACCCCAGACGAGTATTCCCGATCTTGTATTCTTGATTTTGAGAGTAAATTTTTAATTGGGAATTATCCGCACCTGTGGGAAGTTGAATCGTCTCACCAACTCTAGAACCGAGGCGAGTATTACCTTGCATTCCTTCAAAAATGGTTCTGGGTTTATAAATTCTCAGTCGTGCATCGTGTACTAAACGCATAGTTTCACCTACTCTAGAACCGAGACGAGTATTTCCATCTATCGACTTCATTTTAGCCTGATAAATGCTTAAAGCTGGATATTGGCGGAGGCGAAGGGTTTGCTCTATATCGGAGTCAATGCGAGTATTTCCTGGCATTAATTCTAATTGATTAAGGGGGCGATAAATCCTTAAGTTAGGTTCTAAATCGAAGGGAAGAGAATCGAATATAATCAGAGAATATTGTTGATGATTGAGATGAAAGTCAACTTTAACTTTAATGGTTCCTGTAAGTTGGCGATCGCTCAAATTGGCAAGAGCAATAAAAAAACCATCAGGATTCCCTAAAAACTGCTCATAAAAAACAGTTTGCTTGACATTTGGACCGAGTTGACCTCCATTCGGTTCTAGAGGTAAATTTTTCCCCTGAATTCGGATCAGTATTTGTTGTTCTAGATTATCTTCTGGTACTGCGTTATTGAGTTTAATTACTGCCTCAATCTGAAATTTTTGCTGAGGCGGCGCATCAAACATCACAAACGGATAACAACATCCCCATGCTTGAGTAATCTGCATGGTGAGCGTCAATATTCTCAGCGCGTAATAAGTATGAGCAGGTTTTTCTTGGTCAATAATGCCTTTAGCAATGCGGTATTCTCGCCAATATCTCTCCGGGTGAATCACCTGATTGCTGGGTAAGACAAGTTGAATTTGAAAGTAATGGGGTTTGTTGTCAAATTCAAATATAGAAATCGTCCGTCCTGGATAGCTTAACCCGGAACTTTCCATATAAATTTGCAACATTTTCTTCATTCCGAAAACAGTGCCTCGGATTTGGTAAAGCGGCACCATTTGGCTAATAAATTGCTTCTTGACTTCCTCATCCCAATCATCTCGCAAACTCAATGCTACCCATCCCGCCAACCAAGGTAAAAATTCGGTTGGGGTTTGGTGCGGATCGAAATAATTATGGATCTGAGAGATGAGGGTTTCTAAACCTAAAATCTTCTCTGTATTTCCACCCGCGATCGCGCGGTTAATAGTTGCTTCTTTCTCTTTAGAAAAACCGCTGAGAATACCCTCAAAAGCCAGTAACAGCCGATCCAAAAACAGATCGGTTTGCAGGTAAGCGGGTAGATATTCTGTATAACTACTTAGTTGTTGCTTTTCCATGTGTCTCCTTGACGTTGCATTGTGACAATTGTAATGCGATCGATCTCCATTGCGACTAATTCATGGGGTTGCAAGGAAATACCGATCGGTTTGCCTTGTTCGTTGACTAGCTCTCGGTGTTCTTCAAAATCGGTGAGTTTAACCTCCTCGACATAATCCACTCCCGGCACATCGTCGAATAATTGATACAGCTCGGAAATATAGATATCCGCGCCAAATGGATAGCCTTTACCTTGCCAGTAATCTTGGGAATCTAGGGGAGAAAAAAAAGCTTTAATTCGGCGGGTAGCTTCGGTTTCGACTTTCTGAAAATCTGCACTATCGTGTAAATATAAAATAGCGGAAACTTTTCCTTTCACGTAGTTGGGATCGATAACGTGGAGACGAGTAGAAATCAGCCGTCGTTGATTGAGAAATCTTTTGATTGTTTGTCGGAGATTTTCAGTATTTGTATTGGGTTCGCGCGGTAACACTACTAAGGTAATATGTCCTTCCACAATCTCATTAATATTTGAGTTTTCCAGATCGCGTTCCGCCAAGCAGTTTACCCGCGCAATGATGCCAGCCTTTCCGAACTCTCTTTGAATAGTGTTAGTTTTTGACCAGTCTGATAAAATTAGTTGCTCAAAATCTTTCGCGGTAACGGCTCGATATGGTCGTCGCAGTTGTGCTAATGTTTTTTGAATTTCTGCTTGCAAGATGGCATTTTGCTCGGCGGGAGATTTGTCGGCGGGTAGCGTCCAAGGTTGTCCTTTGAGCAGAGTTAAAAAGGCGGCTTGGTTGCAATCGGGGATTTGATTTACGCGATACAACACCATTTCTGTTAACCACGCTAATAATTCAATTAGTACAATACCTGTATCGGAAGGATTGCGATCTGTCCATTCAGGGGCTTCGATGGGAATGAGAGAAATGGCTTCTTCTACTAAGTCTGCGTAGGTGCGATCGTCGAGATTTGGTAATGGTAATGGCATGGTTTAATCTGTGCCTCCGGGTAATTTCAAAGTGACGATATGTTGACCTGAGTAAATGAGGGTTTGAATATCGATCGCAGCAGCGGCAAATTGGATATTTAAAGCGCGAACGTATTTCACCCCCGGCACCTTTTCTAGGACAGCATAGAGGTCGGAATTGTGAGGTTGGCGCCCAAAACTCCATCCGAGTCCGCGATCGCCACCTGTGAGAGGATGGAGAAAGCTGTGTATGCGATCGAGTGCGGCTACTCTGACAGCATCAGCACTTTCCACAGCAACAGGCACAATTTCAGTAGTAACTACGATCTCTTGCCATTTAGGACCAGTTACTAACAGTTTCATTGTGGGAACAAAACGCGCTTGTAAATAAGTTTCTACGCGATTGAGTAATGCTAAATTGGGGGTTGGTTGGCGTTCCTGACTGTGGGGAACGACGATGGCTAAAACTCGACCTGCTCGAATTTTGCGCTCGAAAATTTGGAGGCGATTTCTTTCGATGACTTGCACGTTGGTAGCACTAGGCGTACCGTCAGGATTTAGCCATAGTCCTTCTAGCAAGGGATTGTAATTGGCAACCATCATTTCCGGGGTGATTATTTTCACTCTGGCGATATCTACAGAAGATTCATAAATTAAATCTTCAAAATCTTGGGCGGTTACGGCGCGATCGCGGTGGCGCAATCGTTGAGGCGATCGCTCTTTTAGCTTCTCTAAAGATTCTTCATCGTTTCCTCCAGTGGCGGATTCCCAGTTAATTACGCTGTCAATGTAAGGAATAGTTGTTTTGAGTTCGGCGATTGTTTCGGCGGCGCGATCGCCTTTAATACCGCCTCCAGTGCAATATTTACTCAGACGAATATTGTTACGTCCGCGCGGTGGAATCATCCCTGCTTGTCCGTCACCGAAATAAATTTTTCCAGTTTGGCGATCGACAACATAGTGACGATCTTTAGGTTCAGAACTATAAAAGTCTGGCACTTCTTGCCACCTTACCCAAACTTCTACTAACTTACCTGTTTCATCTTCAACAGGCGCGATCGCATCTGCACCCAATCGCTGTTCGATGATTTGTCGTTCCTCATCGGCGGGTATTCTACCTTCTTGAATGTCTAATTTTTGTCCTTGGAGAATAGGGAAATTAGTGGTGGAATATACTTGTTTCGGATCGTTATTGCTAGAACCTAAAACTTCATTTTCTAAAGTAATAGTTTGACTCGCCCAAGTTGTATTCGTTCGCACGGTTAGCAGGCGGGGATGTACGGAAAAATCAACAGAACCTGCTAATTTCAGAGCCAGATAGCGGATCGAACTGTACAAGTTTAATTGTTGAAATCCTAAAGCCCACTTCAAAACATAGAGCAATCCAAAAGGAATGTTTTCCCAATCATTGGGTTTTTTCCTAGCACGCAGCCAATAAAATTCCTTGCCAAAGTAGGGCGATGGAATCGAGTCGGTCGGCCCGATAAATTTAATTAAGCCTTTCTCAGCAAAGGCTTGGGTTTCATCTTCTACAACTAGGGTTTGCCATCCGTTGGAACTCGCATATTCCCAAGCAATTCGCTGTAGGTTAATGTCGCTTTGTCCCCGGTTCGCATGAGGTGCAATTTCTTCCTGTTGCGGAGGTTCTACTTGCAAGTAAAGAGTATTTGGGCGATTTGGAAATGGTTTGTTAAATCCCAAATAAAGTGCAGACTCGGGGTTGATTTGAGGAGTTAAGGGGTGAAAAGAACGAATTACTCTACTTCCTCCGTGATGATAGTAATTTAGCGCTTTTGTGAAGATGACTAGATTGCGATCGCGATCGATTAGTTCAATTTGCTGTTTTTCTTGCTTCCAATCGTCGAACTTTACCAATTCACCTACTGTTAACTGATTGACATCATTAAGATGAACAATCGTTTCCCCTGGTTTAGCTGGCTGGAGCAATCTCACCGATAAAGGACTGCCTTCACAATAGATAAAGTCATTGTAAGCATAATAAAAAGCAGGCTTTTCATGGACAAATTTGTAATTTATTGTCACCGATTGAACGCAGGGCGGATCGAAAGTATCCGCACCTTTTTCTCCCATAATAAATTTGCTCATAATTCTACTACCAGCAGCATATTCATTGCGAGTAGCGGTGTCGAGAGTCAGCTTCTTTTGGGCAGCAGCTTTCCGGCTAACTTTCATTTCTTCTTGTAGAATTTGACTGACTGACGACTGAAGGCGAATTGAGTCCCCAATCTCCACTTCATCTATGCTATCAACGAATATTTGTGATTGTCCAACAGCGATGTTTTGGGCAACTAAGGTGACATCGTTGTAAACAACATATTTCCTTTCTCTCCCTTTTGTACCGTAAAAACCGTTGGTAATCCTGCCGCGAACCCAATAATGATTTTCTACGCGATCGCGCGCTAAATTAAGTTCGGGTAAAGTTTGGGGAAACTGAAAGGTAGCTGATGTGCTATTTTCTATAAACTTAATAGGTGATGAATTTCTCTGCCATCGGAATTTGTTTTTACTGGTGGTTTTTTCAATGATGTGCCACTGCTGCCCGTCACTTATTTCCCAAGTAACTTCTAAATCTTCTGTATAACTGGGTAAACGGCTCAAATCAATGTTAATTGATACAGTAACTCCTGGTTTAATCAATTCATCATCAAGGGGAATAGAGAAAGTATCGTTATGCTGAGGTGTGACACCAAAGGGATAAAAGTCTTTGCTCAAATCGAGGGAAGTAGTATTAAATAAACATAATTTGGGAGTTTGAGTTTGATTAATACTGATAACAGTATTAATTTGGGTGATTTCTGGCAAATTATCTCGACTGTAAGGTTTTAAACTGGTTCGCAACCATTTAGCGGTTTTTCCGTTAATTTCGACAGGCATCAATTTAGGTAACTGAGTCAATGTTACAGTTAATTCTGCCTCATTTTCTGCGGTTTCGACCTGGGATAAAGGTTGCCATTTCTTGTTATCCCAATACGCCCAACTATGAAGTATTTTTTTGAGCGCGATCGCACTTTCTGGACTGTCGGTGTTAATCGCGATCGCCGCAGTTCTTACTTCCGGTAGATTAAAATTTTCTTCACAACATATATAAAGATAATGCTCGACGGGGCGATCGCCTTTAAAGGCTAAAAATGCTCGATCTTGGTTAGTAGTTGCTGCAACGGTGCGATCGCTGTAGTAATCTCGATCTTCAACTACAAACATCGCTTCCAATTTTGTCCCTACCACCAACAAATCTTGTTCGGTTTCAAAGACAATTTCTTCTTTTTCCCCGACTAAAGGAGGTGCGGAAACTTGCGTGCGAGCTGGGACTAGCGCATCGACAGGACTGCCTTCAGCTAAACTAAAAGTCAGAGGAACTCTCGCGGGTTGGGGAGGAGTTTGTTGAGTACCAATTAAGTTAATAAATGCCAGCAAATTGCGATCGTTTGCGCGATTGAGGCGATCGCTCACCACTGTTGCCATGTGGCTGAAAATCCGAATTAGTGCTAAACTTGCGCCTGGCTGAGAGCAATCTTTCCCAGTATATTGCTCTGTCAGTTTTTGCGTTTGCTTAACAATATCTTCATAGCTGCGTGGGTCAATTTTGGGTGCAGGTATAAGCATGATTAGCTACTGTAAATAGAATGGATAAACGAGATTAAACAAATTGTTCGTAGTGCGAACTTGATAATTAATAGAAATGTGCAGCACGTTAGGCTGAGATGGATTAGAGAGCATATCAATGTCTAAAACATCAATGCGCGGTTCCCACTCCATCAAAGCCTCTCGCACATCGCTAATTATCTCACCAACTGTACCCGAATTGTTAGGAGCAAAAACGCGATCGTGAATGCGACAACCAAAATCGGGACGCATCACCCGTTCCCCTCTAGCGGTATTAACGATCGCCCAAATCGACTGACGAACGCAATCTTCATACTTCGCCATTAAAACCTGCTCTCCTTTGTCCAATTGCACGGGCAAAGTCCAACCTACGCCTAAAAAATCAATATCCATTACATCACCTCCAACGTTCCATTATTTACTTTTACCCCCGCCGCACTGGTAATTTCTATACCTGATTGCGCCGCGAATTCACCTTTAGATTTAGCCTTGATACTGCAATTCGATCCAGCTTCAATTTTACACTCTTGTTGAGTTTTAATTTCTAAATTTTTACAGTCTATGGAAATATCTTTGTCCGTGCTTTTTATGGTAATTTTACCTTTAGCTTCAATGTTTAAATCTTCCTCCACCTGAATGCTCATACTATTCTTTTCGCAATCAATAGTAATTTTGTTTTTTCCACTTTTATCTTCGATGATAATTTGTTCTTTATCTTTAGTATCATCCAAAATAATCTTATGACCGCTACGGGATTTAATCATGCGTTTATCATTTTTACCATCGTCATTTTTTAAAGGCGGTTTATCCTTGCCATTCCACAAACTCCCGATAATATAAGGAAAAGCAATATCGCCATGTTCAAAAGCAACCAAAACTTCGTCATCAACTTCTGGCAAAAAGTAAAATCCCCGATCTTCGCCCGCCATGGGAGTAACCACCCTCGCCCAAGCACTTTCATCTTCTGTTGACAACCAGGGAAATTTAACCTTAATTCTCCCCACTCCATCAGGATCTTTAATGTTAGTCACTACGGCAATGCTAACTCCATAAAAGCGAACGCTTGGATCTTCAGGCATCAACAAATCTATTCCAATCATGACGCAGTTCTCCTAGCAATAAATAAGGTACTATAACCGCGATTTTGCGAGTAATTATGTTCGGTTGAGGTAACATAATACAATCCGCTGAATCGTTTACCCACTCCAGTAACTTCGATTACTTTAGCAACTCGCAAAGTGGGAATACCTCCACAAGTGCCTTCAGCAGTGATATACGCGATCGCCATATCTTTCAACTGTCCCAAAGCTATTTGATCGGCTTCTGCTTTACTCGCTACAGGTTGAGTGACTACCGTAGAAACAGATTTTCCAAAAGTTTCAACAGCCTTTGGTCCTGTCGTCTTACCGCCCATTTTACTACCTTCTTTCCCAGCAGCAGCTTTACTTATAACCTCTTCTTTATCTTTCGGAATCCAGCCGCGAACTTCTACTTCTTGCACCTGATTCATGCTACTCAACCGAGGTAAAAAAGACTTCAAATTTTCTTCAAATTTTAAAGTTAAAACTTTAGCGCTGTCGTTCTGTGGGGGTTGAAAATATAAAGTCTTATTATCAATAACAACATCATAGCCGATCCGCTCTGCACGACTTTGTAGAAAGTCCCAATCAGTTTGATTGTGTTGCAAAACGTATTCATGTTTAACCTCGCTATCCTTAACTTTTGGTGTTAGCCCCCTAGCTCTAGCAATCTGACTAGCGATATCGCTATCTTTCATTTTTACATAAGATTTTGTCTTAGAACCCCGCAACAAACGGTGACGCAGATCGTGTCCTCGCACCACTAAAACAGGAGGCGAACCAGGATTAAACTCTGGTTCCAAACCTGTAATTTCTCCTACTATCAATGTTTTTAATTTATTCTCATAACCCATTTGAATTTCTACTTCGTTCCCAACTTCAAACATATCGTCATCAATCCAAGTTAATTTGTTCTTGGCTAAATCCCAACTTGTCAATTCTAAAGTAAACATACTTGGTACTTCCACATCTTCAGATACGCTTACTGAAATTAAATCAGCATTAGCTTCAGCAGAAAGCTTTTTACCTTGAATGAGAACTCTAATATTAGGAGAAAGCGTTTGCACGCCACTGTAATCAGACATCGTTTATCTCCTCTAAGTTTGACTGGGAATCCGCAGAGGTGGAATCGTCAGAACTAATCCCGGCGTTATTTGACGTGGATTATCCAGTCGATTTTCTTCAGCAATTATGCGCCATAAACCGCAATCTCCATATTCTTCATTGGCAATGCTGCTAAGGGTTTCTCCTCGTTTGACAATGCGAACCGGATCGTCAATTGGATTTTCGGCTTTTTTCTTTTTAGTTGCATCTGCCCATTCCCTAAACGTACAGTTAAGAGTAGCACGCACGGGAGTACCATCTTCTAAAAAATGCGTCAGGGTTTTTGTTACACTTTCTAGAAAACCATCGGGTAATAAAATACTATCTTTTCCTCCTATTGTTCCCCAAACGAGCTTACAGCGAGGCGGTCTTTTCTTGTCTGTACCAATTTTTGGTTGAGTCAAATTAAAAACTTTTTTGGTATATTGCTGAACGTTTTCGGGCGGAGATCCTTTGAGAGTTGTATCAAAGAATAACTCTATTGTTAAAGTCGCTAATTCATTAGCAGGAATTGGGCCATCTGTGGTCATAATCCAACCAGTTTTGTTAATTTGTACCTGATTGGGATTAAACAATACTTCAAATTCGTCAGCAAAATCTCCTTCGTTACTTTTTTCTGCTTTGATTTTGAGTTTTTCTAGTGCCATTGTTTCTTACCTCTTCGTTCGCTTTCTACAACTAATCTTCGCATGATTTTGCGCTCTACTTTGTCTGCTAAAGCATCTACATCAATTTGAGGTGGTATATTAACTCCTGCAATTGAGTTGTGAGTAGTTTGATTTACTTGAGACAGTTGAGAATTGGACGATGAAGTAGACGCAATTGTAGCTCGCTCTGAGGTAGTTGTATGGGTTATAAATGTTTCTTGATGAGTGGATGACGTGCCATTGTTAGCTGGTGCAATCAATTTTTTATCAATATTTAGTTCCTTGCCATTTAAGCTGCTTACTTTTTGCTTAGCAATAGGTGAAGCAGAAAATATTAAGGGTTGAAGTTCAGGTGGCGATCGCTCAGAATCAACTTGTACAACTGGTAAATTATAAGAGTGAGAATTAGAAATAGGGCTTTGGGTAATTTTTTCGCTTTCTTTACTAACAACTGAAGGGTGGTTTCTCTCAAACTGTTTAATTAAGATCGGTGGCTCGTTTAAAGTTAATTTTGGGCTTAGTGGTTGAGAGTAAACGAATGCTGAGTTATCGGATCTGCGCTGAATTGAAGGGGTAGAAATCGGGCTAATAGGGACGACGGGCCCAGACGGAGAAGTTTGATTGTTAAGATCGTCGGTGGAAGTTTCTCTCGTATTAGAAATATTATTTGATAAGCTAACTAAAGGTTGTTCGGGAAGAAAGTTTGATAATTTTGGGTGCGATCGCTCGTAAACCAAAGAAGTTTCTGGCTCTAATTTTACCCATTCACTTTGAGGCGATATTTGCTCTGAATGCACTTGTACAACTGGTAAATTCAAATTATCAGAGCCATCTACCCGCCGTTGAATTGGGTTAGCTGATACCGCGTCAATTGGTGTTATTGAGATTGATGGAGAAGTTTGACGCTCGATATTAGTTGATGAACTTTCCATCAAAGCTTCCCTCTTATTTGATAAATTCACTAAAGGTTGTTCGGAAATTTCCTCTGATAATTTTGGGTGCGATCGCTCGTAAACTAAAGAAGTTTCTGGCTCTAATTTTACCCATTCACTTTGAGACGATAATTGCTCTGACTTCACTTGCACAACTGGTAAATTCAAATTATCAGAGCCATCTACCCGCCGTTGAATTGGGTTAGCTGATACCGCGTCGATTGGTGTTATTGAGATTGATGGAGAAGTTTGACGCTCGATATTATTTAATGAACTTTCCATCAAAGCTTCCCTATTATTTGATAAATTAACTAAAGGTTGTTCGCAAATTTCCTCTGATAATTTTGGGTGCGATCGCTCGTAAACCAAAGCAGGTTCTGGCTCTAATTTTACCCATTCACTTTGAGACGATAATTGCTCTGACTTCACTTGCACAACTGGTAAATTCACGTTGTCAGAACTCTCTCCCCGCCTTTGAGTTGGGTTAACTGTACTTTCGCCAATTGGTGTTAGGGAAATTGCAGAAAAAATGTGATTGTTAATATCGTCGGCGGAAGTTTCTCTCGTCTTAGAAATATTATTTGATAATTTACCTAAAGGTTGTTCTGACCTTTCGGCGGCTGAACTTTCTCTAGTCGGAAAAATATTATTTGACAAATTATTAACTAAAGGTTTTTCGGGAGTTTCATCTGATAATCTTGGCTGCGATCGCTCGTAAACCACTGGAATTTCTGGCTCTAACTTTATCGATTCATTCTGAGGCGATAATTGCTCGTTATCCAACTTGCGTTGAATCGAGTTAACTGAATCTGCGCTAATAGGTGTTATTGAAATTGATGGATTAGAAATATAACTTGTATTGTTAATACTATTTTTTGGGGAAGTTTCAGTTTCAGACGAACTATTATTTGGTAAATTAGGTAAAGAATTATCTGGTGTTAAAACTGATGCTGTTGGCTGCGATCGCGCGTCAACTAAAGGGTATTCTTTATTTTGAAGTGCCGAATCTGCCTTAACTTGCACCAACTTAGCTTTTACTACGGGAACTTGTTTTTTGCCTTCGTTAGGATCGGAAGATAGCAAGCTAGAATCATTGATCTGCTGCTGATGTTCAACATACACAATAGGCATTTGTTCCGACTCAAGATCCACAATTGTTGACCAACGCTGCATCTGTTGCGCCAATAAAGGTAGACGATCGAGCAGATCCGGCGATCGCTCAATAATCTTTCTTGCCATTTCATTATTAATAATACCAGGTTCAGTCAACGGATTGTTAAGCCGCCGCACAAGTTTTTGGTTGAGAGATTGTTGCCATGTTGGTAAACTATTAGATGTCATATATTTTTAGATTAACTAAGCTTTATAAACTCCTCGATGAACTAATTCTAGACGCTCAAAAGCAACTTCAGTACCCTTACTCGCATTCAGTTGCGGCCCATCCCAAGCCACAGGGTAAGCTTTTTTGAAGTTCCATCCTATCAGTTTAGATTGCTGGCTGTCTCGCACCATAATTGTGCCATTTAACAGACGAATCTTGCCTCTCGTAGCATCTTCATACCATTTCCATATATCATCTCTTTCTGTTAATCCTCGAATTAAAACCAAATTAGGATAAGTCATCTGCTTAGGAAATTGATGAACGCGGTGATTAACCCCACCTTCGACATAAGTTTCCAGCTCCATTTTGCTGCTTAAACCCGTAACTTCCGAAAAACCCCCTACAGTTAATCCTTCAATTTCTACAATAAAATTGAAAGCCATATAAGGATCGCGGGGTTTTTCTTGAGAATTACCTCCCCCTTTTTTTTTAGATTTTACCACAAAATTCTCCTTCTAACTAATTGAGAAAAATCTCAAAACTAACATCACTAACTACCTGATTGCTGATTAATCTGCTGATTAATTCGAGCTAGTTGACCCACCCACTGTTGTCTTTCCCAGTGTTCCATATTCATAACTTGCTGATAAGACCAGTGAAAGTGATAAGAAAGATAAGCTACCTCCTCCAGCAGGCGTTCTGGGGGGTAGCGAACTACTCCCCCAAGGGAGAAGTTTCTACTTCAAACTCTCCGCCACAATGGGGACAGGCTACCTGAAAGCGAGTATTACCACTTTGATTAATTCGCTGGTAAAAATCTTGCAGGTAAACCAAGTCCCCAGAAAATAGTTCCTCAATAATTTTGGTATTGAGCTGATCTAAAGTACCTAGCTTAGTAATCACCCGCGCTAGCAGAATAATCACCAGATAACCTGCATTTCTTTGTACTCTAGGGTCGCGCAGAGGAGCTATTTCATCATAGGCTGTCGATAACCGCATAATTCCTTCACGATGAAGGTTTCCTTCTGCATCAACATAACCGTGAGGTAGGGTAAAAAGAAATTCAGTCTGGTGCATTTTTCCTCACTTTAACCAACAGCTAATCCTTCGTGAACCAGTTCTAGCGATTCGATCGCCACTTCGCCAGCAGTAGCATTAAAATCTGGGCCAGTCCAAGTTGTAGGCCAACAATTTTCTAAGTTCCAGCGGATTTTTTCTTCGCCTTTATCATCGGCTAGGATAATCGAAACGTTACGGCGCTCGATCTTCTCACCATCTGTCAGTTGTTTGTGCCATTTCCAAAGTTCATCGTTATCGGTAATTCCTCGTTTGAGATTAATATTACCAAAAGTATTTAAACCGGGAACTTGTCTTTGACCCAGGTTTTTGTCAGTTCCTTCTCGATAGGTAGCGGCGGCTCTGGTAGCAGTTAATCCGCTGCATTCTCTGAAGCCTGCATGGACGATTCCATCCCATTCTACCCAGAAATTATAACCGTTAAATGGATCGTGGTTATCTTTGATATTAGGCACGGTTAATTCTCCTTAAATGAATTAGATTCGACAAATTTAACGTCGCTACTGCGGTGAACTAAGGAAATCACAATAAATTCACCCGGAGCAGTCGGTGCTAAACCAATTTCCGTTACTACCTGTCCGGTTTTGCGGAGTTCGAGGGGGTTAGTTTCTGCGTCACACTTGACATAGAAAGCTTCGTCAACAGTATCGCCTTGCAAAGCTCCTTGTCGCCAAAGAGATTCGCAGTAAACTGTTAGTTCTCGCTCGATACGCCCCCACAAAGTGCTGTTATTGGGTTCAAACACTGCATCGGCTAAATTGCGCTCCGTCCAGCGCAGGAGTGTTATTTTTAAGCGACGAATATTGACGTATTGCCAATCTGGATTTTGGCTTAAAGTCCGCGCTCCCCAAACGCGAATTCCCCGACTTCGGAAACTGCGGATGCAGTTAACTCCAGCTCCAGTTTCTGAATTTAAGATTTCCCAATCAGGATCGGAAAGTAATAGGCTTAAATCCAAAACTCCTTCGAGTAAGTAGTTAGCAGGAGCGCGATGCACTCCGACGGCGCGATCGCTACGCGCATAAATTCCCGCAATATGACCGCAAGGAGGAATGTAACAGGGAGCGTTTTCTATCTTCAGCCAGGGAGCGTAGATAGCACCGTTATTACCAATTAATCCTTGTTGTTGTGCTTTTAGCGCTTGTATGCCTTCAACTTCGGTAATATTGAAGGCATCAAGAATGGCAAAGCGATCGCCCATTAAATCGCAATGTTCCAGTACGGATGCCTGCATCGCCTTCGCCACTAATTGAGAGTTTTGCATAATGTCAGGCGCGCATACTAGATCGATCGCATCTAGTGATTCTATTGCCTCTAATCCATTTTGCAATTCTAAAAGCGTGTTATCTTTCAACGCCACCACATAACACACTCGACCGCCATTTTCAAAAAAACCCCGTACCGCATGAGCTAAATAGCTATTATGTAATGGCTTGCCAAAATGCTGACCGAACTGAGTCCATAATGTCAGCATTTTCGGTACGGGCAGATTGTTTTTCTGAAAATTGTTAACCTCCGCCGTCCCCAGAAACACCGGAACACCCGTTAGTAAATCCTTACCTGGTAGAGCAGGAATATTCTGCAAGTATACACCAGGAGCTATTAAGTTTAGGTGCGTGGATGTCAGCATAGGTTAAACATTTTTGAATTAGCGATCGCATTATCGGGTTTCTTCAGTCACAATTTGGCTCAGGCGGAAAATCACAAATTCAGCAGGTTCGATTACTGCTACCCCAATTTCAGTCACCACCTGACCTAGTTTGCGACTGTCTAAAGGATTGGTTTCAGCATCGCACTTAACGAAAAATGCTTCTTGGGGAGTTGTACCAAATAATGCACCCTTGCGCCATTCATTGGTCAGGAATGCGGTGACATTCCGGCGGATCTTTGCCCAAAGTTCTGCGTTATTGGGTTCAAATACTACCCATTGGGTTCCTTCGTCAATCGACTCGCGCAGGTAGTTGAACTGACGGCGAATATTAATGTATTTGAAATCGGGATTGTCTTTCCCCGCTCCTAGAGTGCGCGCTCCCCAAATACGGATATTACCATTGAGATTGCGGATGCAATTAATGCCGTCGGCGTTAAGAGGGCCTTGTTTGATTTTGCTGATTTCTTGCTTTAAGCCTATAGCTCCTAGAATTGACTCGTTGGCGGGAGCTTTATGAACTCCCCTTATATTATCTACGCGAGCGTAGATACCTGCAACGTGACCGCTAGGAGGAACGAATTTTAACTCGTTGCTTGTAGGATCGAAAACTTGAATCCAAGGATGGTATAAAGCTGCATAATCTGAGTTGCCTAACAGTTTGTCGCTTCCTGGTTTTAGCTCTTCTAAGGTGATGTCTTCGTCAGCATCGAAAATTGCGAAGCGATCGCCTAAAAGTCGGCAGTGAGCGTTGATTTTATCCAAGGATGACTTGCTAGTTAATCCTGGAGCAGCTACGATCGCAATTTCATCAATAGCTTCAAACCTATCCAAAGCCGCCTCAAGTTCGTTTTCTGCTTTCACCCATACCACAAAACATCTTGTTCCTCCATTTCTGAAGAAACCATAAACAGCATGAGCTAGGATATTTTGACCGCGATCGCCTGAGAAGTCGCCAAAAAAATTCTTAAATTCAGTGAAGTTTGTACAGAGTTTAACTTCTCCACTGTTTACTGAAGGTGAAAGTTGAACTTCTTCACCTTCTTTTTGATCGCGGACTACAATTGAGTAGCGATCCTCACTAGCAATAAAAGTATTTTTCTTGGCTAGGGCTACAGCTAATGCTAACTTGGCCGATTCTTTAGGTGCCGTTTTTTCCGCACCGCCCTCGCCTTTAGCAGCAGTCGTCGCCGCAATATCGATGATACCAATGAATCCAGCCGTACTCGTTCCTACACCAGCAATAGGCGCTAGTCCTGAAGAAATTTCTTCAACATAAACACCGGGAGTTAAATAAGTGGGCATGATTTTTTATTTGCTAAATAACTGCGATAGTGGAACAATTTTTACGGATTAAGAAGCGATCGCGCGGGAACTAACTGAAAGTCTAGCGATTTAACTTCTCCTGTTTGCAGACTGATTTCTTTTTGTTGTGTAGGATGTCCTCTAGCCGAAACGATGACTGTTAGGGGTGTATTTCCGGCTTCTATGCCGACAAGTCGATAGTTCCACTCACCTTGTTGTTGCTTAGTGAGTTCGCTAGCGCTAAAAGTGTAATCTCTCTTCCCCTGAATCTGCACTTTAGCCATACCGATCGCTTCTTCGTCATCGTAGTTTGTTACTTTGCCTAAAAGCGTTGTCGGCTTCAGTTTTAATTCTACCCTAATCTTATCAAACAGAGAAACATTTGGATCGGGATTGTCAATATTTTCCCCATCTTTTTGGCCGATCTCGATTTGACCTTGGGCGGCACTATAGCGCCCGATCGCATTGGGTAAAAATGCCTGTAATTGATAAATTCCAGGTGGCAAATCTCTAAAATAGAACCAACCGTCGGCGGCTGTTTGGGTACGTTCTGGTTGAGAGATTTTGTGCTTTGGGCTGAATGGAAGATAGTCAAGAATTTCTTGCAATCCTTGAAATTTCTGCCGATCGCTTAGCTTTGGTTCTTCCAGAAAACTCTGAAACAATTTTAGCTTATCGGCACTGTTAGAGTTGGGATTTTTCAGAGATTGCTGAAAGTCTTGGAACTCTTGAGGCAGAGTTTTGTTTGCGGGATTGAGTTCGCCAATTAACGAGCGCCAATGAATTTGCAAACCGGGCAATCCCAGCAGTTTAGCTTTGAAAATTGCGCTTTTAATAAACTCGTCGGGAGCATCAACAATTTTGACTATAGCATCTGGAATCCCCCGATTTGCGATCGCGTCTTTAACTTGTCCGACTATTGATATTTTATAACGCGATCGTTCTCTTTTTAACATTTTTTTAGTTCCTTGTCAAACTAAATACCTTGCCTAATTTGAATTCGGTTATCGAGGACGAGCGGAAATTCTTCTGACTCTTCATCAACTGGTACATCAATTGTCACCATATAATTGAGTGCAGGCTTTGGTCTCCCGCCAATTGCTTGCCAAAATTCACCCAAACTTTGCAAGTAGCTAGGACGTAAACCAACCGCGATCGGCAGCCGTTCTTGTCCCTTCAAACTGCCTTGCAAAATTGCTTCTGGTAGCGTCCGATAACGCAGCAATAATTTCATTACTTCCCCTAAAATGTGATGTTCTTGTTGGGGGTCATCGGCATTTGCCCAAGCAGTAATCAAATAGGAACAATCCACCCTAGCTGGAGGACGTTTTTTTACTGCAGTACCGTTGGCGCGACGCTGCAATGACCACTCATTACTTCGCAATTCCATATTTTCTCGCACGTCGTAGAGAAAGAGATTAATCGCAGGCTTTTGTTTGATATCGATCGGCATCTCAAAACTAATTGCCACATGAGTCTCTGTTGAGCTTTGTAAATCTGGCAATTCGCGAGTTAGTAGTTGTTCTAGGCTGCTGTCTAAGTCGTCTAACATTACTTAGTTCCTATTTGAAAAAGCTGGATGCTGATTTGCTAATCGCGATCGCACGCATGATGCGAACTCTGAGGGCGGGCACGGGGGCACCGCCCCTACAGAAACCTGTTTTTTTACCGAATTTGCGGGCCCTCACGAAATATTTTCGCAAACACCCGGTTTCTCAGTCCCGATGCGTAAGTCCTAAAAAGATTAATTCTCGGAAATAACTTCCAGGATAGATGGCGATGGTTCAGCTACTTTGCGATTTTGTTGGCTGTTAATCGCCAACTCTTCTTCTAGGACTTGAATGGCACCGCTAATGCGGAGTAAAGTTTCGCGCAAGCTGGTTTTTTGAGCTTCTAAATTAGCTAAAGCTTTTTGCCCCGCTGCGTATTCTGTTTGCAAAGCATGGAGGCGTTGTTGCAGTTGTTCTTTCATTCTTAGGTCACTCACAGCTTCATGATATAGGCGAGCGCATAGTAAGGAGGTCTATTTTCGTGAGGCATTCCTCCGCCAGCAGGTTGAATTTCATCCGCATTCTTAAGATTTGGTTCGCCTACAGTACGGTCATCTTTACCTGAGTAGCTATTCCTGCCATCCGGGTGCTTTTGCAACAGTTGTTTGAATTCGCCAGCATCGTGATTGTGTGAAGGAATTTGATCGATCGTTAGCGTGACTTCTTTACTGCCACCAGTTTCACCGACATCGTATGTGCCGCCTGCCCCGACAATGAACCGACCCTTGAGGTTAGGTGTATTATTTTCACCGTCACAAAGTGCCCAACCGGATGGAATGTTAGCAATAGACCCGCTCCACATTATAATCATGCCAGTAATAACAGGTTCTTTCCGATTTTGTTTTTCTTCTTCTATTTGCCTGTTTAGCTTTGCCAGTCTGTCGGTAATTTCTTGGTTGATGCGATCTTTTACTGCTTTTTCTGATGGTACTACTGTGGTTCGATCGCGCTGTACATCAATAACTTCTGAGACTGCAGTTAAGCTAGAGCGATCGCTCAGTTGCAAAGTACCTGCTAGATGTAAATTGCCCCCTAGATGTAAATTGCCTGCGATCGCTAAAGCCTCACCGTTGCTTCTGATGGCGATTCCTTCAGTTTTACTGCTAGGTAGACGGACTCCTGAATATTTCCGCACCTCTGTATTGATTGTAACCTGCCCCTTTTCTGGCGTGACTTGAGCCAGGATTACCGTTTTGTTATCTCTGGTTTCGATCGCTTCCAAAGTCAATTCGGGTATTTCAGCAATGCGCGTGAAGCTATCCGGAATTTCCAGTTGCTGCAATACGTCAGATTCTTGATGATACCGCAGACATAGCCAGACTTTTGTAGTGATTTTGCGGCTGGTTGCTTCGGGCAAAATAATTAGGTTTCCTTCACCATCGATCGCAGTGCCGGATTTGATAGTAACTTCGCTTTTACCTGCTATTTCTTCTACTTCTAATCCTTCTACTATTCCTGCTAGATGCAGTCTGCTGTTGATGTAACGTTGGCGATCGCTTAAATATTTGTGACCTAACTCAAAATCTTCATCTAACAGATATTGCCCTGAAAAATAGTTAGGTCGCTGTAGCGAAAAATTCGTCCAATCTGGTTGCTGTACCATAAGTTTTCGGATTTTCTGTTTTCAACTGAAACTGAAGGTTTGGCATGGAAGCCGAATCGCTTCAGTGCTGGGTCGTTGACTTTGCGTTCAAAAGTCTGAAGTGCCATCAAAAATTATAGGGAAGTTCCAGATCGTGAGTCCCCATTTCGCGGAAATGAAGGTGACTAGTTTGCTTGCTCATATCGATTTTGACCTTAATATAGGTCGTGGGACTAATGCGACTGTTCGTATCGGATTTGGGTTGGGGAATCAAATTAGCCGGGATGCGAGCAGCGATATAGCGGTTATGGAATTTGCTATTCCAATGGCGGGCGAAGGGATTATCGTAAGTTGACAGGAACCGTTCTTCAAGAAGCTGACCGTTGACGGTAATACCATTGTGCATGCAACCATTCCAGCTTTCGTTAAACTCGACCATGTAGAGCAACTTATCCCGTCCAGACCACACAACAGGAACGGTCACTTCCCCATTAGTTTTGGACTGAATCTTTGTCAAAGAGTCTCCGTGGTAACTGTGATAGTTGTCTTCCCATCCTGTTGAGATGCCATCGTTGACTTGGCAGTGATATCCAATAGCTGATTGAGTTGCATGAGCCCAAGGGTTTTTGCTGAATCCCAACCCCGACACCCAAAACTGATCGTTAGTATGTAACTTGGAAATCAGCGCTAGCCTTCCAGCTCTTCCTGCTGGAATCGGTACCCATTGATGCCGATCGTAATGGGTATCAGCAAGCGAACCGTCAGGACAATAGCAGTTACCGTTTCTACGTCCACCTGTCCAGCGTCTGAGGTTTTCTTTGTCATAGTCTAAGAAGAACGCCTTGATGACATTCCATCGATCGCCGCATACTCTTACCCAGACAGTATCGTATCCTGGGGGAATGGTAACTACTGCGCCGTTATCATCTTCCTCGTTATTGCCTCCAAACTTAATCATTTTACGGTCGTTCCACAGGTTAGTTGCGTGGCTTGTATCGTCATAAGATGGTGAACCCATTTTAGCGATCGCCCCTTCCTCTTTCGCCACAAAAATATCTTGATAGACCTTGATCGGATTGCTGGGATACATCCGGTGTCTCATCGGATTTGTAGACTCGATATGCTTGGCGCGGATGACACCTTCAACATCCAGCGTTCTCTCTGGAGTAGTTGTCCCGATACCGATGTTACCTGTATGTCTTTCAATCGTTAGCCTGGGGCGTTCCTCTCCCTCTTCATAAGATAGAAACTTTAACACTGACGTGGGATCTGATGCCTCACCGCCTTCTGTTTTCCAACCGTATATTTTCCCATCCGGTCGAGTTGAGAGGGAAATCGCTTGTCTTTCTTCTGTTGGCGCATTTAACGTCGCTAGTCTCTCGGCTATTCGCTTGTTAATGTGGTCTTTGACTGCTTTTTCCGAGGGGACTACTGTGGTGCGATCGCTTTCTGTTTCAATGCTTTCTGATACGCCGCTGATTGCCGATTCTCCTAATTGCAATGTCCCCAATACACTCAGGTTTCCTTTTATTGTTAACGATTTTCCATCACTTTGGAGAGCTATTTCTTCACTTTCTCCGCTTGGCAAACGTACTCCAGAATATTGCCGCACGCTGCTGTCTATCTTGACTGCTCCGTTTTCTACACTCAGTTTTGCTAATGTAACTGTTTTAGTATCTTGAGAAGCGAGCGCTTCTAATGTTAGTAGCGGTTCTTCTGCAAAGCGGGTGAAACTATCTGGAATTTCCGGTTGCTGTAATATTTTTGGTTCTTGATGGTATCTCAGGCATAGCCAACAGTCTGAATTAATTTTGATGTTGCTCTTTTCTGTTGACAGAATTATTAAGTTTCCTTCACCGTCGATCGCAGTGCCTGATTTTATGGTAACTTCCGCTTCACCTGCGATCGCTTCTACCTCTAGCCCTTCTACTATTCCCGCTAGATGCAGTCTGCTGTTGATGTAACGCTGGCGATCGCTTAAATACTTGTGCGCTAACTCGAAGTCTTCATCTAGGAGATATTGCCCTGCAAAATAGTTAGGCCGCTGTAGCGAAAATTTAGTCCAATCTTGTTGCTGCATACTTTTTCCTGTTTTCGATTTGGGATTAACCCTAAGTTAAAACTAGCGGTCAAGCCAATTTTGGCTTGGGGATTTTAGATTAATGCACGCGGCATTATCATAGGCTCGCGATGAGCATAAATATCTAAAATCTGGATCTCATCCAAAATTTCAGATTGATGCTTAGCTGCGCCCCTCTTGATTGTTTTATTTGAAATAACTCGATGACCTGATTGACTTCCCGCACATTCAGTGGACTGACGCCGAAGCGATGAAAAATAGATGCTGCAATTGCTTCGCTTTCGCTCGCGATGACCGAAACACATTACTTGTCTGTAAGCCCTGATTTATTTTGTGCGCTTTGACTTAGTGTACCTGGTCAGCAGTCAATTCACACTACCACTTTCACAATCTTTACAATTCTTTACAATCTCTTATCCTCGAACAGAAGATCGACTTTTTTCCGTAGAGTTGGTACTTGACAAATAAAACTGGATATGCAAAGCATATGGAGTGGAACAAACGCTGTTGGCACGCGAATCATCTGGCTTGGGGGGAGCGAGGTATTGCGGTCAAACTTCTTTTGAGACATTGTTATATGATTAATATCTAGCAGGTATAGCGCTCCTAAATGATTCGCAAAATATGTAGGGGTAGTGCCAAGAGTGCCTACCCCGATCAAAGCGGGCAACCACGGGGGGTTTGCCCCTACAAGTAAAGTAGGGTGCGTCGCTACCGACAATCCCGACTATTGACAGCAATTCAGTAGCGACGCACCATACCATCATATAGGCGGTGAGTAACCCGGATTTGGTCTTATTTATCTAATTCTTTATCCTTGAAAATTTTACCCATTTTCTGATATTCGCGACGCGCTGCTTGCATCAAATGCGCCATCTCAATTCGATCGCGATCGTCGGCGGCGATAAAGGCAGCAGTTAAAGCAATATTGCGAATACTTGCCCCGGTAAGTTCAAAGTTGCGGGCTAGGAAATTGAAGTCTATTTCAGAACTGCAAGGTGCGCTTTGCGGAAAAATTTGTTGCCAAATTTGATACCGTTGCTTTTCATTAGGAAATGGGAAGTCAACAATAAACCGCAGCCGCCGCACAAAAGCATCATCCATATTGTTGCGGAGGTTGGTGGTGAGAATCGCTAACCCTTCATATTCCTCCATTTTCTGCAACAGGTAGCTGATTTCCAAATTAGCATAGCGATCGCGAGCATCTTTAACTTCACTGCGCTTGCCAAATAGGGCATCTGCTTCATCAAATAACAGAATAGCATTGGCGTTAGTAGCGGCCGCAAAAATCAGGTTGAGGTTCTTTTCTGTTTCGCCAATATACTTGCTAACTACTTGAGACAAATCAATTTTATACAGATCGAGATGCAATTCTCTGGCGATGATTTCTGCCGACATAGTTTTCCCAGTGCCGGGAGTTCCCGAAAACATCACATTCAATCCTCTTCCCAGGGAAAACTTGCTTTCAAATCCCCATTTTTCCCAAACTAAATGTTGGTACTTAACTTGATTGCAGATTTCTCGCAATAGAGTTTTTTGGTTGGCTGGCAGCACCAAGTCATCCCAACTATACTTAGGCTGAACCTGCTGCGATAAGGTTGATAAATTCTGTGCGGATAATCCCCGCGCCGCCGCAAATAGATCGGTTACTTTTACAGAATTTTTCAGGTGAATTTGGGTTTCGGGAATCTCGGATACTGCAAGTTGCCAGCGCACTCTATCGACTGCGGTTGCTACAGCAGCGGCAATTTGTTCGGAGGTGAGGCGAAAGCGATCGCTCAAACTATCCAATTCTATAGCATCTAAGAAAAGACCTGCCGCTTGCAAGGATTTTTCCCAGTAAAATCGCCGCTGCTCAAAATCTGGCATCGGAAAAGAAATCGCGATCGTTTCTATGGGTTTAGTTGCTGTTTTCACCCAAGGTTTAATGCCGGCTAGGATGGTAATTCCGGGATATTCTGTTAATTGATTCAGCAACTGTCGCTCTAAAATAGTATTTTCTTTAGTTTGCCCAGCGTCTAAATCTTCTATGTAGAGCAAGGCGTTTTTAAACCAAGCTTCGCGAAATAACAATTTGATGGTGGATTCAAACTCTGATTTAGCATCCGAAATTAGCGCCAACTCCGCTATTAACAAAGGAACTTGCAATGAGTTAGCGATCGCTTCGGCGGCCTGACTTTTGCCAGATTTATCCTCACCTTGAAAATATAAATTTAGTGGCTGCTTTGGGAGCCGCTCGGCAGTTACTAAATATCTTAAACCTTGCTTAATTTCTGACTTTAAAGGCAAACCATCAAACTGAAGTTGAGGCGTAATTAATTGACAAAAAGAGACGAGTCGCTCATCAAGTCCTCGTTCTCCTAATAGCAGTTGAATAACTTGTCGGTCGAGCTTAATATTATGGGCGAGTAGAGGGGGCTGTGTTCGATCGGAATCGGGGAAAACGTGCAGCAAACCGTGACGGACCAGAGGCGCCGCAGCACTAAAATGCACCCGCCGCGTCAGTTTTTCCACTGCTGAAGTACAGAGTAAATTTAGAGCAAGGTCTACTGTAGGTCGCTTGCAGCGAACGTCATCTTGGAGATAGGCGTAAAGTCGTTCGTAACGGCGATCCAGTTCCGGGGCGAGGGCGATCGCGATAATATCTATATCGAAATTTGACAAGCTAAAAGTTTCCTGAAGCCATGCTAATCGGGAGTTTTTTTGAATAGTATGAGAAGGTAATTCCTCAAATGCGGCTTCTGTCATCTCCAACGCGGGCATTCCCGGCGTGCGATCGAGCAGCCTTTCTACTTCCTCTTCATCGATCTGTATCCCCCGATAAGCGTCATTTGCCGCATCTGAACCGTAAGCAGATTGAGCGGCAGTAACAGCGGCTTCTAATAGTTGGTCTAACTGTTGCAATAAGAGTAACAGTTGGTTGATATCGGCTTCAGTGCGATCGAGCATGAGATTGCAATTAAAATTTTTTGTGTTACGATCCGAATGTTAACAGGTTGACAAATAAAATTTTGTATGCAGCTTCAAGAAATTCAACAGTTACTTCGCTCGGAAAAATTTACAACTTCCTTGAAACCAGCAGATGAAAACATCCCTATAGATCAACTCTTTGTAGCTTTGAATGGCGAGGAAGCTGAGTATGTATTGGAACTTGTTTACGTTCCCAATCTTGAGAACCAACTGGAAAATGTTAAACTGCTGCAATTTTTTGTTCGCCTTCCCTGTGAAGTTGAACTCTCTGCGACAGAGGAAATCAAAAATTTAGTTTTGCATCTAAATGTTAATACTCCTTTAATGGGATGGGGTTTTCAGGAAGACTTGGAATTATTATATTTCCGTCATATCCTAGTTGTTCCTAACTTATCTGGGGCTAATACTCAAACCGTTATTACCCAAACGGTATGGCTAATTTTTTACTTGCTTGAGACTTTTTATCCTGTCATTGCCAGTATTGCCACAGGCGAAAAGAGTTTTGAAGAACTACAGGATACTGTCTAACGATGGTATATATTTTGACCCGTGGGGGGGTTTTACCATTAATAATTGCTTCGCTCGATTAACTCCAATAAACCGCTAGCCACCTGCAATACCGATTGCATAGGACACGATATAGCCAGGGTTTTGAAGTGGAGCTTTCAAATGTTATAAATTCGATTTATAACATTTGAAAGCCCCAACAAGCTCTAGTTAATATCCTTCAATTTTTTAATTACCAACTTCTTGACTGCTTCGGCAACTTCACCTTGGATTGATGATTCTTTGTCTTCTTCAGCCAAATCATTATATTCTTCAGTGGAATATTTCTCTTCTGCCTCTTTTTTGGCTTTTTCGGCAGCTTTCTTTATCTCTGCTGGATTCAGGTTTAAAATTGTATAAACCTCATCCAACTTCATACTCAATATTGTTTCCGCAGTCAAGGCGTATTTAGCCTCTTTTTGCTTGGTAGATTTCAAGCGGTTATTAATTCCAGTGAATGAACGCAACAAAGGATTTTTGCTGTCAATCCTGGCTAATTCTGCCTCTTCAGTTATTTGAACCAGTCTAATCATCTCGCTCTCTTCAGAGGGAATAGGTTTTCCTTTATCAACATAGTTTTCCTTGATAAATAGCAAATGTTTTTTAGTATGTCCTCCGTGTTTAGTTTTTCCTTCAGAAATTTTTGAGAGCAAGTCATCTATGAAAAGCTTCTGAGTTTTAGAGTTGTATTTGGCAGTTTGTTTAAGGATGTCAATTGTCCACTTATACTCTCGTCGCGCCATAAACATAGAAATCTGCAAATCGTTGAGTAAAGGCAATTCATCATTTTTGACATCCTCAAGAACTGATTCTAAAACTTTCTTCGTTTTTTTGTCCTTGATGTTGCCAATTCTTTCCTTAATCGCTTTTTGGTACTCTGCCGTCATTAGTGGTAAAAAGTCTGCTGTTCCTGTTTCATCTTCATTTGGGTTTGTTGTTTTAGATTTTACTTCTTCAGCAACTTCTGTTAGAATTGTCACTGCCTCATCATATTCTGTCTGAGCTTTATCGCGCATGTATTGCTTAAATTTTTTGAATCCTACCCGACTTATCTTAAACCCAGCCGCAATTCCGGCTATGATTGCCCCTGGTAGCGCTCCAACACCACTGACTGCCAAACTTCCACTGACTATCCCAGCAGCACCAAGTACCATATTAATTCCAGCATTAGCTTGCTGTTTTGTCAGTCGATCTTTAATTAACATTAGGGCTTTTTGCTCTTCCTCGCTGCGCCCTTCTGCTAAAATGTCAAGCTTTTCTTTTTTCGCAGCAGCACGACCAATTTTGTACGTACTCTGGAGAATCTGGATCGAACCAGTTACAATCTCCATAGCACTTGTACCAACTCCTAAAGCAACTTTTGCTGCATCGTTACCAACTACTTTTGCTATGGCTTTCCCCAAGCCCAGCGCCCCGGAAGTTATGGTTTGTAAGGTAGTAACGCTCTGAAAAACAAGCTCTACAATTCTGTGACTTTTGAGATCTCCTTTATCAAATTTGCCTTCTTGATAATCTTTAACAAATGTGGCAAACTGTTCTATCCCTTTTGCCATTGACTCAAATAAAGTAACGCTTTCTCCTATTACTGAACTCGTGTTACTACTTACTTGAGCCTGTGCATCCTTAGCATCTTTTAGCTTTTGGATCTTGCCTGCAGCAGCCGCTCCTGCTTTAGCAGTTTTACCCATATTAGTAAGAGTGCTGTATGCGGCTTTCCATATTTCGGTTTTGGAAATACTTTTATCACTTGTAATTTTCTCTAACAACCCTTTCGCTTCTTGCAATACCCCGAAGAGGCTTGAAACCCCACCAGATACTTCTGAAACAACATCTACAACACCAGCATCTATGCTATCAGGCGTCATACGTTTTGATGTTATTGAAGTCGCACTTGACAACGCCCCAGTATACCCTTTGCCGAGAGCCAACAACTGGTCTGTCGTAGTATTTTTTTCCTTATTTCGGAACTCTTCCATGCCCTTGCCAATATTACTGGCAATGTCTGCGCTAGAAATTCCTGTAGATGTATTCACATTAATTTCTAGATCGCCGAATGCGGCTTTAACAGCTTTGCCACCAGGGCCAGTTTCTTTCAATACTTCTTGGAATATGTCTCTTTTCTTGGTTTTTGTAACACGCTGTATAATCTGTCGCTGAGAACCCTGCTGCACTACATGGGTCAATTCGTGGATCAGTAGTTTTTGACCTTCACGATTTCTAGGTTGATAAGTTCCGCGCTTGAAAAAGATGTCCTGTCCTCTGGTGAAAGCAACCGATTGAAGGGAATGATTCAATTTGTCTGACTGGTCATCTGTATGTACCCTGACGCCACTAAAATCATGATTCAATGACTGTTCGATCGGTTCTCGAATATCCTGGGATATGGGCTGTCCGTTACCTTGTTTCTGTTTAATAGATGTTTCCAAGTCGGGAGTGGCAGCCATCCCCCCGGCTACAGCCCCAGGAGATGACACGGATTTCCGCATCAATTTTTCGGTTTGGATAGCTTCGGCCTTAACTAATCGATCGGATGCGGGGGCGTTAATCTGCTTAACTACCTGTTCGGCAACTTCGTCGGCTTCCTGTTCGTACTTATCCCCTGGTTGATTAACTGTCAGTTTCGCCTGCACCGGATAACTCTGCAGTCGTCCATTTGTTAACTCGCGGGACAAACCTCTAAACAAAGGCTTGCGTTGGATTGAGGAGTTAGCAGCCGTAGAGATTTGTCTCAAAAGTGCGTTTGGGGAGCTATCTGCTGGCATATCTTGGTGACTTGGCGACTCAATCAAGCGACCGAATGCTTGGTTGCCAACCATCTCTTGCAGTTCTTCTGCCGGATGGAGATGAGTGTTTTTGCTAGATGCAGCTTGCTCTTTGACGGAATCTGTAGCTTGTTTGGTTGATTTTTGCCGCAACATACCCATAATATTACTCCCCAGTTCCTAATTTTTTGACTTTTTGAAGCTCGATCAATGTTAACTTGTGCGATCGCACTTATCAGGTTCTCTATCAATCCTAAATAACTTTTGACCCAAAAGTCTAAAATCGATTGACTAATGCCCGACAACCTCGCACGCTCCAATACTAACCCAACTGCTAGAACCGTCGGCCCAATGTTCCTTTTTCCAAATCGGTACATTGTGTTTGAGCGTATCTATGGCGTACTGGCAAGCTGCAAAGGCTGAGTCCCGGTGGGGACAGCCAACAGCCACCAATACGCTGATTTCTCCCACCTGCAAGTGTCCGACGCGGTGGTGAATAGCGACCCGATTGACATCAGTCCACTGGCGGCGGATTTCAGTAGCAATTTGCTGGAATACTCGCACGGCCATCGGTTCGTAGGCTTGATATTCTAGGGAAACTACAGCTTGACCGTTAGTTTGGTTGCGGACTGTACCGCTCATCATTACCACGGCTCCGTTGGCGGGGTCATCTGCCAAAGCGTATATTTCCTCTACAGACAGCGGCGCTAAGGTAATGGCGAAGCTGTCGGATTCATGGCGTTGAGGAATTGTGCCGAGAGAAAGTGCAGCGAAGGAGTTCATTGCGAAAGAAGTGGTGCTGGAGAACTCGATCGATCTTGACACAAATCAAGTCGCGATGGATTTGTCTTGCATTCTTGTCGGGGACACTGGGAGGCTAATCTTGAGACCCATCTTGTAGCACGGGTGAGGGCCCGACGCCATCGCCCCGAACTTCTGCACCAGTGCGATCGGCTACAATATAACTCGCCCGAACCTAATGAAGACCGTGATTGAAGACGAGCAGGATGCTTTTTTATCTAATTAACTGCCGATATTGCTGTAGCAACTCAATAAATAAGCACACCCCATAAGTAGTGTCATTCGTAACTCAGTACAAGCAATTCCCCACCCCAATCCATAACTTCGTTCCCTTTTTAATGACACAGTTAAGTTTAATTCTGCCCGGAGTTCTGATCCGCGTCGGCAAAATTTTTAACAGCCGATGTAAACTTTATTTATTTTTTTGTTCCGGAAAGCTACATCAATGACATGATATACCTGTGCATGGTTCAGGAACATTAGCCAATACTCGGCAACAGCAAGACCTTAACGCCCTTTTGTGGCTTTTATGAAACATAAGTTAATAATTTGGGCTGTTAATTGAGGTTTTGACCTGAGTCTGCACCAAGAAAGGTTAACAACAATCACGAGGAAACTATGGAAGCACTAGCATTGAGCCACTCTTTTGTTGCTTATGAATCTCCAGAGTCCGAACTCCAACTCAAGTCGTTAGACCAACTGGGCTTGAAAATTCCTAATTCTGCATGGATAGGCGTTGCAGGTATGGCAGTAGCCCTATCTGTTCTGAGTGTCGGTGGCGAAGCCCAGGCGGCAAGTTGCTACCGCAAACACTGTGGCCATCGCGCTCATCACAGCCATCACAGCTACGCCAAAGTTGTCACGAATGGCGGCCGACTGAATATCCGCCACCGCCCCAGTAGCTGTTCTGGTGTAATCGGCAAGTTATATTATGGAGACCACGTAAAATTGACCGGTCGTTACAAAAACGGCTGGGCCCAACTCAAAGGTGGTGGCTGGGTGTCTGCGTCCTGGCTTTCCTAACTCTTAACTAGAGCAATTTACATTTCTAGAAAGAGTTTTAATCGTTACCCGGCTATACTGGGTAACGATTATTTTAAATATGCGATCGATCCTGAAAATCAGGGAATATCCGAAATTCATGACTAACAACTAACAGCCTAAACTTTACCCCCGCCGATTAGATAAAGTAATGCCATCCGCACCGCCACGCCGCTGGTAACTTGCTGAGAAATCAGGCTAAACTGGGCATCGTCCATCAAATCCGAACTAATTTCCACGCCACGGTTAACCGGGCCAGGGTGCAACACCTTCACATCCGGCTTGCAGAGTTTCAGTCGATCGCGCGTAATCCCGTACAAAGAATGGTACTCTCGTAAACTCGGCAGCAAATGGTCGCTCATCCGTTCCTTTTGCAGCCGCAAAGTCATCACAAAATCAGCATCGGCCAAAGCAGGTTCCAGATGCCAGTGCAAAAATAACTTGCCTTCCCTACCATCGCCACACTCAGCAAACAACAGCGGTAGCAAAGTCGGCGGCCCGGCCAAATGAACCTCTGCCCCAGAAGCCGTTAGACTCCAAATATTAGACCTAGCCACCCGCGAATGCAAAATATCCCCCACCACAGCAATTTTTTTGCCCGCTAAAAGTTCCAGCCGCGGACGTTCGGTATCTAACAGAGCACAAATAGTAAATAAGTCTAGCAAACCTTGCGACGGGTGTTCGTGCTGGCCGTCTCCAGCATTGAGAACGCTGACTCTTGACCCCAAGCGATCCATTTCCGAAGCAATCGTGCTGGGAACTCCAGCTTGTTCGTGCCGGATCACCATCAAATCCGTTCCCATCGCCAGATAAGTCTTAGCCGTATCCAGAATAGTCTCCCCCTTCGTCAGAGAAGAACTTCCCGGGGTAAAATTTAGCGTATCCGCCGACAGCCGTTTCGCCGCCAACTCAAAACTATTGCGAGTCCGGGTAGAAGGTTCAAAAAACAAATTCGCGACCACTTGACCCTGCAGGGCCGGCACTTTCTTCGTGCGGCGGCCGAGTACCTCCCGAAAACTGGCTGCTGTTTGCAGCACCGTATCGTATTCGTTCGAGGTAAAATCAGCCAGAGTGAGAATGTGTCGCCTTGTCCAAGTCATACAATTTTAGATTTTAGATTTGAGATTTTAGATTGACTCAATCAGGACGGACGATGGGTTGGGAACTTGCTTGTACGCCCGCCCTGCTGTCGCCTTTGAATGTTCGATCGACATTTAGGGGTGGCGATCAACAGTATCCAACAATTTTCGATCGCTTTTGCGGTGAGTGGAGTTATAATCAGTTTATGTAGCTCCGACCCCACTCTCACAGCGAACCCAGCGTCGAAGGTGAAACAGGTGTGGTTTACCCGCAGGAAAGCGGAAATTACGCTGTAGCAGCCAAAGCGCAGTAGTTGCAGTTTCTCCTACGCAAACTCAGCCTTGTCAAGAACAAGCCGAACGCAGCCCTTGCATCTGCCACTATGTGGAAACAACAATGTGGAAACAATCGAGGCGGCAAACCTCCCACTGTCGATCGACAGCATATAACGGGACATTTTAAAGATGATTAATTCTTTGAAGTCGGTCTTGACTCTTCAGTCCTGCTTATAGGGCCTTGTCAAAACGAACTCTGTTAAGATACAAGTTAAATATGTAGCTTCCCGACAAAAATCTACACGTATCTTGGCGAGACTGTTCTTGGCGAAACTGCGGTAAAAAGTGTGAGATCGGAAGTGGTAATTCACAAAATTTAAACAATTCAAGAGGTATTATGAGCCAGCAGGTTATACAGCCGATGGTTAAGTTCCAGCGTCAGGTGCATTCTCTCGTCACGTCTGACATTATCAAGCCCACAGACAGTATTTGGAAAATTGCTCTGCTTTACGGCGACGAATGGCCGTACTGGAAACAGCAATTGCTAGAGTTTGATTTTTCTATGCAAGACCCCGTGAGCGAGTTGATAGCTGTAGAAGCTTGGGACGAGGAATAACAGAGGAGACGGAGGACTGGGGTGTCGGAGAGAAATTCCGAGGCGATCGGGTAAATTTTCTTTCATAAATTCCCCTTGCTAGCTTATTCCCTCTTCCCTCTTCCCTTTGCCTTCTGACTAATGACTTTTTCCTTCTGACTAATCACTAATGACCAATGACTAATGACTTCTGCCTTCTATTAAAGCGAAGCTGCTAAAGCTCGAGCTAATTGTTGAGCAGTTTGAAAGCGATCGCCAGGCTTAGCTGCCGTGGTTCGCAAAATGGTGTCCCGCAGCTTGGGGGCGATCGTCGGAATATTATCGAGCTTAAACCCGTAACCTCCAGGTATTTTCCCGTAAAAGTTTTGAGGGCTTTGGGCCGTCAGCAAAAAAATCAAAGTAGGCCCAATAGCATATAAATCCGACTGAGGGAGAGGCTGTCCCCGGTCTTGTTCTGGTGCGGTGTAGCCTTCAACGCCGATGCGAGTGCCCGGAGGAGTGCCGATTTCTTTAACGGCTCCAAAATCCAGCACTGTAATGCGATTGTCCCGGTGCCGCACCAGCAAATTAGCAGGTTTAATATCCCGGTGGACGATCGGGGGTTTTTGAGAGTGAATGTAGTCCAAAACCTCACAGGTTTGGATCATCCACTCTATTGCTTGTTGGGGAGCAACAGGCCCGCGGCTGTAGATGCGTTTTTCTAAATCCTCGCCGTGGAGCATTTCCATCACCAAGTATTTTTTGCCCCCTTCCACAAAAAAGTCAAAAAACTGAGGAATTCCCGGATGGTGGAGGGCCTTGAGAGTTTTAGCTTCACGTTCAAACAGTTCTTGAGCTTTGACTATTTGAGCCATGTCAGCATTCATTTCCTTGAGGACTACCAGAGAAGCTGCGGGGGAACTTCCGGGTTTTTGAGCTTTTGCTTTCTCTCGATCCCAGGCTAAAGTCGTTGTCCCCATACCGCCTTGGCCCAAAGTTCGCAGCACTTGGTAGTGTCGGACAGTGCGATCGACTTTAATCGGTTCGCCGCAGTGGATGCAGAATAAATTCCCCGGCGGGTTTCCCGCGTGGCTGCACCGTGGGGCGGCGAGATTGACGGTGGGGTTCGCCTTAATTTGGCCGCCGAGTTCAATAGTAATCACTTGGAAATGCAGAATTGGGCCGCCCCGCGCCAACTGGATCAGGGCACCGTCGGATATCCAACCCTGAGACATGAGAATACCGTTAACCAAAGTGCCATTTGTCCCGGAATTGACTAAGTACCACTGGCTGGATCTCCCGCTATTAACTCTTTGCAATTCCAGATGCTGCCGCGACACTAGAGCATTGGGGATCACAACGTGATTTTCAGGAGAGCGGCCGATGCGAATAATGGATTCGCTCTCGAAACTCCACTGTTGCAGGGGGGCCTGTTTTTCTGGATCTAAAAGAGTCAGCAGCATTTTCGATTGATGTGGTTGAACTCCCTGATTTGGCAGTGAGAGTGGGCGGGAATTTACAGATTAGGGGCGTAGGGCTTTAAAAAATTAGAAATTAAAAATTACTTATGAGCTTCACAGGTGAGTTTTACTAAAACTTTATAATATCCTGATTATAATTAAAGATTTCATAAACAATAAGTTATAAATAGTTTTTTGGAAACAATTATTCGTAAAATTTGTGAGGAGTCGATCGCTCCTTAAAACACAGTCGAGCGATTTAACACTTGAAACTACAAAAAGTACGTAAACAATCGCTAAACTTTTACGTAAATTTGCTGTAGCAGCAGGTTGTGATTTACCCCCCACATCTATAGGTAGGGCGGGAACTTCCTGCCTAGGCCCCAATTGCCCCAAGAGCGATCGAGTATAAAACAGATTTCGCATCAGCCCGCCTGCAGAGTCACTTCATTTTAGTTGAATTTTTTTTCAGTAGACTAACTATTTTTGTAAGTGAAAGCTCTTTCAGCTATGATGAATCCACTTACTATCAAGCCACTTTTTCCGGTAGATTCCCTGAACAGAGTCTCAAAATAAAAGCGACTGATAAATGGTTAGTCCTCCACAGCTTTTCTGGAATAGTATGGGTCTGCAATCAGTAGACCTCTTGCAAAAATCCTTTCATCAATTGATGGGACGGGCTCTCCGGCCCGTCCCACAAGAGTTATTTTTTCTTGTGGGATGGGCATCTTGCCCGTCCTAATTATTTTTGCAATAGGTCTAGTTTTGGAACACTCAAACCGAAGCTGTTTTAACACCGGATACCTAATAACAGAGCCAGCAGTAAAGCCTTGCCCGGAAACGGCAGAAGCTGTTTCCTTTCCCTGCAACAATTGCAGGTTTAACCCAAGCCGTCACGGGGGAAAGCGCCACCTTTGAACAAGTTGGCAGCATCGAAAGTCTAAAATCGAAATGCGCCTACCTGCGCCCGAATGATAATTGCCGTGATATTGTCGTGACCGTTGCGTTTGTTGCCCAGTTCAATCAATTGGGCAACTCCCTGGTCGAGATCGGCTTGGGGATTGAAAAGGGGTTCGAGAGTGTTCTGCCAGTGAGTTTCCAACAAATCATTATCTGTCAGGCCGTCAGAAGCCAAAATTAATAAGGTATCTTCGCACAAGTCTAAAAACTGCACCTCTGGCTTGAGAAAATTACTGTCTCGCGGGCCGATGGCTTGAGTTAGTTGATAGGCGTCGGGACGGGCATAAGCAGTTTCCGGGTCAACCCCGCGCTTAATTTCGCGCTGACCTACTTCGTGGTCTGAGGTGATTTTTTCTAGGGTTTGTCCCTTTCTCAGTCGGTAGAGGCGGCTGTCGCCGACGTGGGCAACAGCGAATTGGGTGTCTTGAACTAAGACTGCGACTAGAGTTGTACCCATGCGGGCGCTGCCGGAGCGTCCGTCCTTTTGATTGATTTCAAAGATGGCTTTGTTGGCTAGCAGCACTCCCTCGCGGATGGTGTCTGCCGGAGGTAGTTGATTTTCCCAACAGGTTTGAAAGAATTCTCTGAGGGTTTCAGCGGCTAGTTGGCTGGCTACTTCTCCGCTGTCGTGTCCGCCCATGCCGTCGCAGAGAATGTAAAGCCCTTTGGTTTGAAAGATGCGACCGAACGAGCTTTCGAGTTTGTTGAGCTGAGTCCAGATGCTGAAGAAGTCTTCGTTGTGGTCGCGCGTGCGGCCGACATCGGTGAGGCCTGCGTCTTCTAAGCTGTAAATCTGGAGTGGCATCGGCTGGGTTAAGACCTCGCCAACCTCGGGAGGCGACTCGTCGGGGCTGCGGTAATGCCTGCGCGTCGGGGTTGAGCTTGGTGAAGGTGCGGGTTGGAGTTCGAGAGGAACAGTTTCTAGGCGCGATCGCAATTCTTCGATCGTGTTAATCTCGCCTCTGTACATTTGTTGCAGCAGTTCGAGCAATGCGCCAAACTGAGTGCGATGATCGGACTGGCTAAATATCACCTGCCACAATTGCCCCAAATCTACCAGTTGCAGGTTTGAGCCGGCGGGTTCGGGATAGAGGTATTGCAGCCGCAAAGAAGCCAAGGAAAAGGAAGAGTCGGGGTTGACTCGCAAATTTGTCAGTTCCAACAAGCTTTGCCGACAGCGCCAGGGTTCTAGGGCAGCCCAGAGTTCTGTCATTTCGTGCAGCCAGTATAAAATTTGCTGGGTGGAAGTTTCGGATTGACTCCAGCGTTCTACCAGCAGCGGCCATTGGGAGCAGTCTTCTAGCAGCAGCACTGCCTGTTCGTTGTCTGACCAGCTATCGTGAATGACTGGCAGGTTTTGAGAGAATTGCCACCGGAGTGCCAGATAAGGTTCAGCTATGCCTTGGCAAAGCTCTGCTAAGGCGGGATTGGTTGAATTTTCTCCGCCTTTGATTGCTGCGGTATAGGGGGATGTTCGTCGGGCGACGCTGGCAGAGTTGGCTGCTAGCATGGCTTTGAGGGGTGACATTTCCAGTGGCTGACAGTCCAATACTGTTACTGCTACTGTGTCTGAGCGTTTTCTCGGCGGCACGGTTTCTAGGAGTTGGTAGCGCTGCTGAGTGTCTAAATAAGCTCCTGCTGGCTGGGAAGGGATTAAATATTCTGAATTGGGGATGGGGAATTCTGGAGATTGGGGGGAGATGTCAGCTATGTTTGGGCTGTCTGGGTTTTCTGTTGCTTCCTGGATTTGTTTAGGCTGTGGTGCGGTTGTAAAAGTCTGCTCAGATGCGGTTATTTCGCGCTCTGGTGCTGTAGTAGAGCTTTTTTCGGTTGTTTGAAAGGATGCTGGTACGATCGCCCCCACGGCTACCACAGGGTCAATTTCTGTGCTGCTGAATTCGCCGTCGCTTGGCTGTGGAGAAGTTGGTTCGACTGCTGTTGGGGGTTCGGGTGGGGTGGTTATTTCTGTTTTAATGCTGTCTGTGATTGGTTCAGCAGAGTTTTGGCGCGATGCGATTTCTGGAACAATCTCTGGTTTTTGGGGAAACTCGGCTGGGGGTAGGGTTGACTCGTCTGGTTCGACTGCTGGAAAATTCGATCGACCGCAGATAATCGCCCGCCACACTTGACCTGTTGCAACGCCGCAATTCTGACATAATGCGGCGCTAAAAGCGACTTGGGCACCGCATTCGTGGCAAGGTTTGTAAATTAGGGAATTTCCGCATTGTTGACAAAACTTGTTTGGATTGGGATTTTCAAATTGGCAGCGGGGACAGAGAAGCATAGGGGTTTTAAATTGGAGATGGGCGATCGAGTGAAAGCGGTGGGGAGTTTTGGGTTGTGGCCTGTGAGTTAGGAATTATGAGTTTTGGGTCTGACTGGCAACGGATAACTCTCATTGTCCTATGCCTTATTTTATCGGCATGAATTCAGAAGTAAGATATTTCTTAGAACTGAGATGTTGCATCCGTGTCAGGAATAGGCCTCTTGAGCCCGATCCACAAAAATTTCTCTCGCTTCAGGGCCCCAAAAGCCAGCCCCATCTGTGGTAACAGCGTGCGTACCCCATAAGAAAAGTTATCTGATGAGTGGAACGGGCCGGAGAGCCCGTTCTTGACAATAGTGCAATATCTCAGTTAGAACTGATATCTTGCACGATTGTCAGCAACAGGCAAGATGCCTGTTCCACAAAAGATAAATTTTCTTGTGGAACAGGCATCTTGCCTGTTCAGAAAAGGCTTATTGACAATAGTCCAATATCTCAGTTAGAAGGGAATTGCTGTAGAATCTTCTTGGAAAACGGTTTCTCGGGCGATCGACACAATGGTGGAAAGGGGTACTTCACAGAAATATTTCCGCCGGAATTGTTCTTCGGAGACTGCTGCTAGAAATTGCGCTGCAAAACGGGCGGCGATGGGGGAATTTGGCACTGAGAAGTTGATGGATTGGCTATCTAATAACGGTTGCGGGATTTGATCGGGCGCGTCTTGCTGCTGTGCGGTTTCGAGTTGTCTGGTGATGTGGAAAGCTCGATCGCGATAATTGATTTTAAAACCGAGATATGTTAGGGTTTTGAACCCCAGTTGCAGGGAGGTGTCGCTGATGCCGAGTTTCTGGCGGAGTTGCTGTCTGGTGACGGGTTTTTTGGTGCGGCTGAGGTATTTGGCGATGCCGATTAGCTGTTGGCAGATTTGCTGTGGGGGTACGAGTGGGGGTAAAGTATAGGCGATCGCGAGTTTTTTCTGAGTGTGCTGTGCTTGCCGAAACCAGATCCGCAGTTCGTCCCAGCTTGCGGGGCATTCTTTGAGGACGATCGAGTTTTCGCGATCGACCATTTCGGAATTGTAAACTAGATTGTCGATCGACATTGGAGATTCTAAGTTTGTGCTGGCTGCTAACAACTCTTCATCATTATTTCTCTTGCGCCAGTCTACGATCCAATCTATTTTAGTCGGCGAATTGATTGGGTTGTCTGCCGTGCGTTCCCGCACTGCTACGAGGCGCACTTCATACCGCGATTTGTAAGTATTAAAATCGAGTTCAACGGTGGCATCGCAGCGGCCTTGGGGAACTTCATTTTGATTGTGTCCCCACCAAATGCCGGGAAATCCCGTATCGCTAGATTCATCCCTAATTGTAAATTCTGTTTTAAGATATTCTACTTTTTGCCCTTTCAAATCCTTGATTTTTTGATTCCACAGATTGTCAAACCAGCAGTTTTCAATCAGCAATTTGGGGGCGGGGTTGCCCATACCGCACGGTTCGAGCAATTTTAGTTCTTGAAATAAGTCCTTGCCTAATTCGGAGACAGTAATTTTTAGGTCGGCTTGAACGGGGGCGGCTGTTAAACTATCTGTACTGTATTGTTGCCGCAGTTGCTGATTTACCGCATCGGTAAATAGGGGGATATTTTCAACGGGGAGACTCAATCCGGCAGCGAAGGGATGACCACCAAATCTGTCCAATAAATGCGCTTGGTCTTTGACTAATTGGTAAAGGTCAATTTGATTGGCGGAACGGGCGGAACCCCTGGCAATTTTGGATGGGGAAAGTGTTGGTGATTCTGAATCTAAGAAAGAGGTAAATTGCGTTTCCGGGGTATTTTCGTTAATTTCTTCGCTTCCTTCTGTGCTGAATAAAATCACGGGGCGGCCGTATTCTTGGGCGATTTGTCCCGCTACTAATCCTAATACTCCTACGGGCCATTGGGGGTCGCTGAGGACGATGACGCTAGTAGTTGAGAGGTCGAGTTTGGCTAATTTGGCGGCGGCATCTTTGGCAACATCTTTTTGTAAAGATTTGCGCCGGGAGTTGGCAATTTCGGTTAAATTTGCTAGTTCTTCGCAGCGTTTTTTGTCGCGGCTGGTGAGGAGTTCTACGCAGAAGCTGGCGTCACCTTGAATGCGGCTGACGGCGTTGATTCGGGGGCCGAGGCCGAAGGAAATGTCGGTTGGGCGATCGCCCGTTCTTTTGCACAGTTCGAGCAATTTTGCAACTCCTGGGCGGGTGGGATTTGCGATTTGTTTTTGCAGTTGTTGGATGCCGATTTGTGCTAGGTAGCGGCTGTCTCCTGTAAGTTGGACTAAATCGGCAATTAAGCCGATCGCTACTAATTCTAATAAATCTGCGAGCGGGCGCTGCGGAATATCCGGTAATGTGTGATATAATGCTTCAATTAATTTGTAAGCTACTCCAACTCCTGAGAGGTTAAATAGTTGGTGGTTTGGGGGAAAGTAGCGGGGATTGATAATGGCTGTAGCTGGCGGGCGATCGTCTGGTAATGTATGATGGTCGGTGACAATTGTATCGATGTTTAAGCTGGTGGCGTATTCGATTTCGGCGATATTTGTACTGCCGGTATCGCAGGTAATAATTAAGCTAATTCCCGCTTTTGCTAAGGCATCTATTCCTGTGATATTGAGTCCGTGAGATTCGGTTAAGCGGTTGGGAATGTAATAAGTTAGTTGGTCGTTTTGAGTAAAAAATTCTCCCAGTCCGTCCCAAAGTACGGAGGTTGAGGTAATGCCGTCGGCGTCGAAGTCTCCCCAAATTGCGACTTTTTCTGCGCTGTTTCGTGCTTGCTGGATTCTTTCTATCGCCCAGTTCATTTCTAGTCCGAATTCAAAGGGACTTGCTGGTTGATAAAGTTGGGGATTTAAAAAACCTGGTATTTGTTCTGGGTTGTGAATTCCTCTATACCAGAGAAGTGCAGCGGCATAGTGTCCGGGGAGTTCTGGTGCATGGTTTCTGACAGCTTGGATCAGCCAAGCTGGGGGCTGGGATAGGGGTTGAGTTGGCAAATTTTGAAGTAGTTCTGTCATAAGTTATTTCATTAATTCCTGTAGGGGCGGGTTCACCAACAATCTTTCATTCACATCCACAATATCTATAAACCCGCCCCCACCGGGCGACTAATAGTTGCATAGTACAACATTTGAATTAAATATATATTTCCTCAATGATAGCAAGATTTGGCAGCCAATCTGTGGGAGTTTCTGCGGTCAGATTTGGTGAGGAAGCTGTGTTGTCTGTTGTGCGGTTGCAGCGAGTGGCAAATTGACAGGAATCGCAAAGATTGGAACTAATTTCTACTTGGGGTAAGAAGTCGCCGGCTTCGGTATAGCGCTGTCGCCAGTCGGTTAGCTGCTGCAATAGGTGGGTTAAATCTTGTTTTGTGCGATCGTGTTCTGTTTGGTTGTAATAAAACGTGAGTTTTTGCGGCGGTTCTTCTCCTTGCAATTGTACGAACCAGTATGTCATGGAAACTTGTTCGGGGGAATAGTCGCTGGTTTCTACTAAGACGTATAAATAGAGGCGAGTTTGCCAACTTTCGGCTATCCATTTTGATTTTTGAGGGCGGGGATAGGTTTTCCAGTCGAGAATTTGCGCGGCGTTTGGTTCTGCTATTAGCAAGTCATAGATAACGGTGAATAGGTAGTCTTGGAAAATTAGGGTGCGGGGGTGTTCGGCTTGGCGGAAAATGCGATCGCTATTTTCTGAATTAGCGAAAAGTTCGGGTGCGGTGTTGATAAATGCTGCTACACAGCGTCCCAGTTCGGGGTCTTGTTGGATGATGAATTCAATGGGAAGTCCGAGTTCTCGCTGCTGCATTAATAGGTGAAAGTGGCTTCCCCATGTGAGTTTTTCTTTGTGTTCTGGGGAGGCGGTGGTGGCGAGTAGTTCGAGGTAGCTGTGTTGGAATTTGCGGGGGCATTCTTCGAGGATTTTGAGTTGGGTTTGGGATAGTCGGAGCATTTTATTTAGGGATATTCATATTGTTTGTTGCTGCTGCTTGTAGTTAGAATCTTCGTCGCAGTCAATAGTACCGAACAATTCCAATACTTTCAGTTGTTTTCTCATTGCAGCTTTAACAGCAGGATGAATCAAGTCTTCAGGAATTCGATTGCGCTCTATATAAGTATTTATTTCTTCCTGGTTATCCAAATAAAAGCTCAGCGCGTCAAAAATTTGAGCTAATTTCAGGTGAGGTAAGTGCATCGGGATTTCTTCAGGAGTAATCCCCAAACGCCACAATTCCACGATCGCCCGAACGGAAGTCCTGGTTCCTGCGATAATTGGTTCGCTTTGCAAGATTTCAGGGTGACGTGCGACATAACGCGAAACAGATTGTACAGTCATGGCAAATTTACACGACAGATATATTTTTATTATATGTTATGATTTAAGCTAAAAGTGCGTCAAAAATTGAGAAGCATTAAGCGCGATCGCCCTTTGCTTCCCCAAGTGCGATCGCCTGTTCAGATCGATCCAACGCTAATTAATCTTCCCCTAACTCTGAAAACAATAATTCCAAGTCTCGATCGCCCCGCAGCACGCGAGCAATATCAATCCCGTCCGATCTGGGGTAATAAAAAATTAAATAATCCCTAACACTAAATCCGCGCAAGTTGGGGGATAACCTCTCATAGCGTTTGCCCATATTGGGAAATTCGGCGACAAGTTTACATTTTTGACGAATTGCATCAAAAAGCTCGCTGGCTGCCCTGGAACTATTGCGAGCAATGTACTCACAAATCTCATTCAAGTCTCGGACGGCTTCATCTGAAAATGTATAACTGTTCATGCCCCTGACTATTCTCTTCGATCGATCTTTTCTTGAATTTTGGCAAACACAAGTTCTCCATCTGTCACTTGTCCCTTAGCAATTTGTGCAGTTCCCACTGCTATTTTTTGGCGAAGTTCTTCGATGCGTTGTTTTCGTTCTCTTAAAAGTGCGATCGCTTCTCCAATTAGTTCTTCAGCGCTGCCATATTTTCCGCTTTGAATTTGCGATCGAATAAACTCTTCGTATTCCGGCTTTAAGACAATATTCATTGACCTGCTCCTTTAAATCACAGAAAGGTTACTGCACGAGCGTGACATCTTTTGTAGATTAGCGTAGCACAAATATTAATATTCTCAGAGATTGTGGCAGCCCTAGAGTCGAGCTTGAAAAAATTATTGTGAATCGCGTGCGATCCTCTTCGAGGGCTTCGCTAACGCACTTTTGGCCAACCTCTCTACAAATTCCCAACTTGTTGAGCAAACCACATCGCCGCCGTCCCATTTCCCTCACCCAAAAGTTTTAAAGTCTCCGATAGTAAAGCAATTGGCAATCCCTCAAGCGCACCGGAAATTTCGCATTCCTGATATTTCCCGTTTTCCTGCAAGCGAAATGCCAAAACTCTCTCGCCCTTAATATCTACTACCCAATACTCAGGAATTCCCAAAGCAGCATACAACCGCTTTTTTTCATCTAAATCGCTGGCCAAAGTAGTATCGGAAGTTTCTATAACTAAATCGGGGATTCGCGATTTATTCAGATTGACTCGGCGCGGTTCACCTTTTTGCCACTGGATGAATTCTCCGCCGACATATAAAATGCGATCGGGCGCACCTCCTCCCACCTTTGGCTTTTCAATTACACATCCACCCAAATCATCGAAAGCTTGTCCTCCTTTGTTGACAAACCAAAATCCAAACACCAGAGTCAAGAGGTTGTTAAATCTAGCGTGATTAATTCCTTCATTACCCATGTCTATCCAAAGATATCCTTCATAAAAAAATATTCTGGCTTCCTCCAAAGATGGATCTTCGCAAGCCGCTACATAATCTTCCCACGTCGCGGCTTGCCATTGGGGGATTTCACCCACTTGAGACACGATGAATTTTGGAGTTGTATAAGTCATGATTCAAAAGCAAATTGAGGATAATTTTATCCTAACTGAAGTTGATATTTATCTGCTGGATGCCCAGAAACCGGGTTTTTGCGAAAATACTCGTTACAGCCCGCAAAAACCGCAAAAAACCCGGTTTCTTTGATTTTGATGCGGTGCTTATCGCATTGCTGTGGGCGCCGCAATTGGTACTTCTAAGTCTGGTTGCAAGTCAAAGACTACGACAAGTGTTGCTTGAGGCATCAGTTGACGCCGACACAGCAAGTGCCCGTCAGCATCCGATCGACTGCGAAATCGCCCCACAATCGCCCGCTGCATACTGGGCATGAGTTTGGCGATCGCCCAAGGGTAAAGGCGTTTTTGGTACGCGATCGCCCGATGATTCGCACAGAATCCCTGTTGATAACCGTTTTGTGTCATAATCGTCTGGTATTCGTAAGCAGTACAGGAAAGGGCGTTAGTAAGTCTCTTGGCGGAAATCGACTAACGCCTCTACTACTATGATTAAACACCAAATAGGTCATATCCGTCAACTATTCACGGTAAAACTTAACGTTTTGTCCATCAAAAGGTTCTGTCAGCTATGGATCTGAGAGCCTTAAGAGAACGTGCGGGGCTAAAAATTATAGACGTAGCACATATACTAGAATGTGCGGAATCTTCTATTCGCAACTGGGAAAAGGGTCGAACATTGCCAAAAATGGAAGTTTGGCAAGTATTCCGAATGCGGGACTTGTATCGATGTACCGAAGCGGAGTTAGTGCTAGCTGTCAGAAAGTCAATGCCGATGGAAAAGAAAGAACAGACAAAACTGACAGAGTAAGAATCCTCTGGATTTATTAGAGAATGTAAAGTATTGTAGGGGCGGGTTTTACAGACAATAATTGTCTAAAATCGATCATCTTTTAAACCCGCACCCACGAACAGGGCAAATTGATTTATTAGAGAATGTAAAGTATTGTAGGGGCGGGTTTTACAGACAATAATTGTCTAAAATCGATCATCTTTTAAACCCGCACCCACCCAACGGCAAATCCCCATCTACCTGTAGGATCAGCTTGATGAAACTGTGGGCTTTGCAATTAGGTCGGGGCGGGTTTTTGAGATTGTGGGTCTTAGGCTGAGATTTTTCGTAAAACCCGCCCCTACATCAAATCATAACTTGGTAATTAGGTCGGGGCGGGTTTAAAAGATTGTGGGTCTTAGGCTGAGATTTTTGGTAAAACCCGCCCCGATATCAAATAATAACAAATCACTCTTTTGTCAAGACAAAAACACTGTCTTTATTCCCCCGTCCAATCCGCAAATCCTTATCCAAATAAGTAATATCCAGCCATCCCTGCTGTTCGCGAGTATCCAGCCCGAAATCTACAGCAGCGAACTTTTTCCCCGACTCAATCTCATCGATAAACTTCCCCGGATATTCATAGCCAATCAACCTGCTTAAACCTACTATAGACCGCTCAAACTTCACCTGCACTCGCCGTTCCGAAGTTGGCTCAAATCTCGCCGCTACACTGACAATTCCTTCCAAATAAGGCAAGCCGTAAAGTTCGCCAATGTTGTAAATTTTAGATTCTTTGACGCGGATAGATTGATAAATTTGACCCAATTTTACCAAGGGAAAACTGTCAAGATTCAGCAGTTCGCGGCTGGTGGTGTACAATAACCGCCAATCACCATTTAAAAGCTCTGCAGCTTCGACAGGGCGAGGCGTGGGGTTGTAATCTTCCAATTGGGCGATCGCACTTAAAATCGCTTGTTTGTCGCTGGGAGTCGCCAGCAAACCGCGATTCTTACCAGCAATTATCTCTAAGAGTGCAGATTTTCTAAGCATGATTTTTTAAGAAGGAAGAACACTGATTTTGACACGAATACACGGATTAATTCAGGGCTGTTTCATTCTTTTGTAGGGGCAATCCCACGCCCGGTTGCCCCGATATCTGAAACCCCTACCCGCTCGTCTATGGGCTGGGCGGGCACGGGGAGTAGGGGTCGCACCGCCCCTACAAAACCCTGGTTTTTCTGAGAATGAAACAGCCCTGGGATTAATTATCGAAGGTGAGGCAAAAGTCAGACCGCTCTTTTCTTCTGTCTCAAGCGAGAGGGACGAAATTTTGTGTAGTAGCGCTTTTAATCGCCGAGTCCGCAGAGTATTAACAACTAATAACTAAGATACCAAATTTCACCAGATAGAGCAGAGTCCGATACAGGGATGCTAATTCTTGCTCGTTTTTGGTATAACGCCTGAGAACTTCACCGACACTGACAGCACCTTCCTGCTCGATCGCATCCAATATCTCCATCTGAATGCTAACAGATATTCTCCTATCCTCACCAAAACTGGTAAACCTAATTGTCTGTACCTGCTTTAAAAGTTCTGGTGTGGCGATCGCACCCAGACTCAGCATCATCTCATTGCTTAAACTTCTAGTCGCATAATGGCCCAATACCCGAAACGGATCGTCGCCTAGGGGATAAGGCGGCTTCCCAGGTTTTAAAGGTGCTGACTCCGGTGCCTCCATGCGAATTTCTGCTAATTCCCGCCACAATTGTTCGTAAGCAGCAATTACTACTTTCCAATCATAAATTTCCCTCGCCCTTTGTCTGGCATTTTCCCCCATCCGCTTTCTCAATTCGGGGTTTTCAATTAATTCACACAACGCCAGGGTGCAAGCATCAATGTCTACTGCTGTCGCGAGGGAAGTGTGACCCATGTAAGTCGGCCAATTTAAGCTGTCGTCAAGATAATTTAGCGCTAAATCTAAACAAGATTCGGGGGGCGGGATGAGTGTGGGAATGCGGAAGCCGTCTATTTCGTGGCGTACAGATTCTTTGTATCCGTTCCAATCGGAGACTATGGCCGGCAGTCCGTTTGCCATTGCTTCAATTGGCGTCAGCCCAAAGGATTCTTGAACGTTGTCCGAAAGCGAAATGAAAATGTCGGCGGCCGACCAAATATTTATTCTAACTTCCGGCTTTCTCCCATCTAAAAAAATAGCATTCACGGAGGGACAAAATATTTGCGCGCTATTTTTAAAGTCGGGTTCTTCTCTCGGATCTTCGATCCAACCTGCTTGAATTAAGTGGATTTTGGCTTTTGTCTGTTGTGCCGCGCCCTCTAGGGCGATGTACATCGGTACCGGATGAGCTTTTGCAGAAAAAATCAATCGACCGACAAATAACACAACAATATCTTCGGGAGAAATGCCGAGTTCTTGTCGCAGTTGGCGACGACTATTAACTGCTTCCACACCCTGCGGAAACGCGCTGCAATCCACTCCTAGGGGAATAACCGGCAATTTGACTAAAATTTCCGGTTTACCGCCGTTGCGCTGGGCTAAATATTCAGACCACTCCGTCATAACTCCTTCTACTGCTGTTTTCACCGCTGCAGAGGTGCAGATCAGGGCGTCCCAAGGCTGCATGGGTGCGGTTATCAAATCGCCGATCGCCCCCATGATGTATTTTGTACCGATCGTGTGAGTAACGCCGCAAACGCTGTAGGCCCGCTGATCGACAAATCTGCGCGCCCAAACCATCTGCGACAGAAGCGGATCGGGTCGGTAAATTGTGCCCGGTTGAGATAGAAAATCCGGTCGTTCCATCGGAATCCAGCGCACTTTCCGAGGTTTTTGCAGCCAAGGTTGGATGTGCGAACAAAACTCCTTAAAGGTTATTTCGCTATCGGCGTAACAGTAGAGAGAGTCAGCGGTTCCGTGTTGGACTAAGCTTTTGAGAAACCCTTCTCCGGCTGAATGACGCCCCAGAAGTTTTTGCCCTCCGGTGTCGTAACCCTCTTTGTTGTATAAAACCGCTGCCGTTGTATCCATTCTGAGATTTATTGCTTGAGAGTTGACTGAAGAAGCCAGAGGGCATTCGAGCTCAGGCTTTGATGAAAAACCAGGAGACTGTTGTGAATCAAACCCTTGCCGTTAGCGAAGCTTGCAGAATACGATCGCCACTTGTCCCGCGATATCTTAAAGACGATCGTCTTAGATTACAATGCTTACGGCTAAAGAAGGATTGGCAAGAGCGGATTTTAGTGTTATCCTCATGCCCATGCTTGGGGGCGATCGCCTTTTCGGTCTCCCATCTTATCCCGATCCGGAACCAAACAGTGCCTGTGGTATAATGCTTTAGCCTTGCTAAATGCCCGATTTACAAGTGCTCGATCAAAGGAGCAGTTCGTCGGCAAAACGTTACCTCTACTCGATCGCGTCTTTGTCTTTAAAAACCGATAATCATGTACAACCCATCTCTGCGTCAAATTCCTCGCCACTTACCTGCGGATGTAATTCCATTAAAACAGCAATCTTCTCTTTTAGACTGGTTGGAATCTAACAATCGCCTGTTAGCAAGGGATGTTCAAGAACCCGACTATCTGCACGAAGAAGAAATTTCTGAACTTATGGCAGTTGACGACAGTCCTTACGATGATTTAGAAGAGGAAGTAGAAGAGGATGTGAGTGTAGGCGAAGAATAACGGGTAGAAGGGTGAAGAAATCAACTGGAAACAGGGAAGAAAAACTAAGAGATTTCTCAATCTCCTGTATCGCACCCTATTCCCCATTGTCAATTGCTTATTCTCAAATAGTGTGTGGTGAGGAGTGTTATGGATAACTTTTTGGATGAGAAAATCCCTTTAAGTCTGCCTTTCAAACTTACAGGCAAGAATTTATTCCTGCTGCTGGGTTTGGGGCTAGGCACTGTAGCGATCGGTTTAGATGTAGCAGCGGATAGATTTTTGAATTTACCTGCATCGCTATTTATGCCGCTAGTTGTTTGTGCTTTAGTTGCGTCGGGGTTGGGCTATGCAGTTGTACCCCTACTCCAGCAACTAAAAGCAGGACAAATAATTCGCGAAGACGGCCCCCAAGCCCATTTGAAAAAAGCGGGAACGCCCACAATGGGAGGCATCTTTTTTGTACCTGCTGGGGTAGCAGTCGCTGTACTTTGGTCTAAGTTTAACTCAGATGTTGTTGCCGTATCGGCTTTAACTTTAGCTTACGGTTTCATTGGCTGGATTGATGACTGGCAAATTCTGCGACGCAAGTCGAACAAAGGTATTTCACCTCGGATGAAATTGGCTTTGCAAATAAGTTTTGCTGCTCTATTTTGTCTGTGGCTGATGTTTCATCAACCGGCAATTTCTACGAATGTTGCTTTGCCTTTCGGTTGGGTATTGCCATTAGGTTTGCTGTTCTGGCCGCTGGCGGGTTTTGTGCTAGTTGCCGAAAGCAATGCTACTAATATTACCGATGGTGTTGACGGGTTGATGGGAGGTTTGGGGGCGATCGCACTTTTGGGATTAGGCGCATCTGTAGCCTCAACTTCGCCAGAATTAATGATATTTTGCGCTTGCATCAGTGGCAGTTGTTTCGGTTTCTTAGCACACAACCGCAATCCAGCCAAGGTGTTTATGGGCGATACAGGTGCTTTAGCTTTGGGCGGTGCGTTGGGTGCGGTAGCTTTATTAACAAATAGCCTTTGGATATTATTAATTATCAGCGGGATTTTCTTTATTGAAACGCTGTCAGTAATTGCTCAAGTAGGTTATTACAAAGCTACAAAAGGGCCGGATGGAATCGGCAAGCGTCTGTTAAGAATGGCTCCACTGCACCATCATTTAGAGTTGTGCGGCTGGTTGGAAACTCAGGTTGTTGGGATATTTTATTTAACAAACGGGGTGTTAGTGTTAATGATTTTGATGTTTACTAGCAACAGTTAACAGCGGATTTGGTAACGGATTGTGCAGGGGATGCAAGAGATATTTTCTCCTATTTCAAAGAAACAGGCTTTCCGGCCTGTTCCACAATAACTGAATGCAGTTGTGGAACAGGCCGGAAAGCCTGTTTAAGGGAAAGAAACAGGCTTTCCGGCCTGTTCCACAATAACTCAATGCAGTTGTGGAACGGGCATCTTGCCCGTTTAAAGCTAAAGCAACACGCTTTTGGGCTGTTCCACATTTCTTAGCCTCTTAGAGAGGGACTTCGTTTCTGTAGTAAGTAGCAGTTTCAACCGCCGAACAATCTATAATATCCCTAGTTAATGCAATGGAAATAAAAAAAATCAGGGGCAATATTGGAAGAACTGTTTCATCTACAAGCCTTCTATTGCTGGCTGCTAGCTTAGTTTTTTACTGGAACCTCGTTAGGCTGGGTTATGCTGTTCCAATTCCCTACATTTTAGACGTTTTCTGCTTAAATAACTGTCCGGCTGATGATTTAAATATTTGGCATACCCAATTACCGCCCGATAATTTATTAAACTACGACAAGCCGCTAAGACAAATTTTAGGCGAACCAGATAAGTTAGATAAAAACAGAATTTCCATCCTAGTTGAAAAATCAAAATACAGGCTGACTCTATACGATAGCAAAAAGCCAGTAAAATCTTATCCTGTAGTATTTGGTGGCAACCCCACAGGTGATAAATTAAAAGCAGGGGATTTGCGGACGCCGGAAGGTGTGTTTAGGATTAAAGATATGTATCCTCACGAAAGTTGGTCAAAGTTTCTGTGGCTGGATTATCCAACCAAACAATCTTGGCGAAAACATATAAAAGCTAAGCAAAATGGTACAATTGGCTGGGGCGATAGTGTAGGGAGCGAAGTCGGGATTCACGGCGTTCCTCCTAATTCGGATAATATTATAAAATATCGATCGAACTGGACTTTGGGCTGCGTTTCCCTGGAAAATAAGGATGTTGAGGAGTTGTATCAGTTTGTGCAGAAGGGAACGGCAGTAGAAATTAGTCCGTAGTCAGCAGTCAGTAGTCATTAGGAGGAAGTACAAACATTAATCCGTGTATCCGTGTCATAATCCGTGTTGTGCCTCCTTCCCCATGAACAACAAAATGTTTTTACCGGAAGTTTCGGTGGTAGTGCCAGTTTACAATGGCGAGGCAGATTTGCCGGATTTGATCGAGTGTTTACGATCGCAAACTTATCCGCCACACAGTGTAGAATATCTCTTAGTAGACAACAACAGTCGCGATCGCACTTCAGCAATCCTCGCAACAGCAGCCTCTAACCCCCCCTCACTCCCAGGGCTGTTTCGGGGCAACCACGGGGGGTTGGGCGGGCACGGGGGCACCGCCCCTACAAAACCTTCCGTAGGGGCGGTGCCCCCGTGCCCGCCCCCACCCACAGATTTTTTCATGGGCATTTCAGGCATCGGGACTCTT